>JAGRLQ010000296.1:1703-15190 GCA_020441735.1 Nitratireductor sp. | reverse complement strand
TCAGGTCGAACAGGCTTTCCTGGATTGCCGCCTCCACTTCGGAATCGAGCGCCGAGGTTGCCTCGTCGAGCACGAGGATGGGTGCATCCTTCAGGAATACCCGGGCAATGGCAATGCGCTGGCGCTGACCGCCCGAGAGCTTCACCCCACGCTCGCCTACATGGGCGTCCAGTCCCCTGCGGCCCTGCTGGTCCTCAAGGTCCTGGATGAAGTCCCAGGCCTTCGCCTTCCTGGCGGCGGCAATCACCGCCTCGTCGCTTGCCTGCGGGCTGCCATAAGCGATGTTGTCGCGGATCGAGCGATGCAGCAGGGAGGTATCCTGGGTAACGACGCCGATATGCCGGCGAAGGGAATCCTGCCTGACGCCGGCAATGTCCGTGCCGTCGATGCGGATCGTTCCCTTTTCAAGATCGTAGAAACGCAGCAGCAGATTGACGAGCGTCGTCTTGCCGGCACCCGAGCGCCCCACCAGACCAACCTTCTCGCCGGGTTCGATCTCCAGATGAAGCCCGTCGATGACCTGGTCTCCACCATCGGCGAGTTTGCCGTAGTTGAAGGATATCCGGTCGAAATCGATACGGCCTTCAGGCACTTGCAGATCACCGGCGCCGGGCCTGTCCTGCACTTCGCGGTGCTTGGCCATCATCGCCATGCCGTCATGCACCACGCCGATATTCTCGAACAGTGCGGAAACTTCCCACATGACCCAGTGCGACATGCCGTTCAGTCTGAGGGCAAGCCCGATGGCGATGGCAATCGCCCCGATCGAAACGAGCGAGGCGTGCCACAGCCAGATGGAAAGCCCGGCAATGAAGAACACGACCATCGAGTTGTTGAAATAGACGCAGAACTGAAGCGCCGTCACCAGGCGCATCTGCTGATGCACGGTGGTCAGAAATCCGTCCATGCTCTCCCGCGCGTAGGAGGCTTCGCGACCGGCATGGGAAAACAGTTTCACCGTATTGATGTTGGTGTAGCTGTCGACCACGCGGCCGGTCATCATCGAGCGCGCGTCCGCCTGCTCCCGGGAGATGTCCTTCAGCTTCGGCACGAAGTAGGAAATCACCGACACGTAGATGACGAGCCATAGCAGCAAAGGCAGGGCAAGCCGCCAGTCCGCGCTGACCACCAGCACCAGCATGGAAATGAAATAAACCACCACATAAGCGAAGACATCGGCCATCTTGATGACGGCTTCGCGGATCGCCAGCGAGGTCTGCATCACCTTGGTTGCCACCCGGCCGGCAAATTCATTGGCAAAGAAATTCATGCTCTGGCCGAGCAGGTAACGGTGCATCTGCCAGCGCGCGATCATCGGATAGTTGCCGAGCAGCGTCTGGTGAATGATCAGCGAATGCAGCAGCGAATTGATCGGCAGCACGACCAGCAGGAAGATCGCCATCACCACCAGCTTGAAGCCCTCACGCTCAAAGAATCCCTCGCGTGAAGCGTCCGTCAGCCAGTCGACAATCGAGCCCAGAAAGCCGAACAGCAGCACTTCGCCGGCGGCACCCGTCATGGCGAGCAGTGACATTGCCGCAACCCAAAAGGCGACCGGCCGCGTGTAGTGCCACACAAACGCGGTAAACCCTTCAGGCGGTGTATCCGGCTCGCGGGGCGGATAGGGATCCACCCGGCTTTCGAAATAGCGAAACAGCAAAGAACTTCTCCTGACGCCCTCTTTGCAGATGATGCGCAATGCGGCAATTCAAATCGTGGTGCCGCGTGTTTCCTTGAAACCGCAGATCACGGGTTATAGCGGACCGTACTGACAGCGTAATGTCAGTAGCCTGTGGCAGAGGCATGGCACATCGGCAAAGATGAGCGATCTCTGTCTTGCTTCCGATCCTGACAAATCCGCCCGCGTGCAATAAGAAGCGGACATGCCATACGATAAACCTTCCCTCGCCCTCTATCAGCCGGACATTGCCGGCAATACCGGTACGCTGATTCGCCTTTCCGCCTGCCTCGGCACCCGGCTGCACATCATCGATCCGGCCGGTTTCCGCCATGACGACAAGGCCCTGCGGCGCGCCGGCATGGACTACACGGCGCTGGCAACTGTCCAGCGCCATAATGACTTCGCCGCATTCACCGTCATCGCCGAAGCAGAAAAACGGCGCATCGTGCTGGCGACCACGAGGGCGGAAACTTCCCACGCGGATTTTACTTTCGCAGCCGGTGATCTCTTGCTGCTGGGCCGCGAAAGCAGCGGCGTGCCGGACGCCGTCCATGAACGCGCCGATGCGCGCATCGCCATTCCCATGCTCAAGGAAGCCCGTTCGATCAATCAGGCCGTGTGCGGTGCCATTGTTCTGGCGGAGGCACTACGCCAGCTTTCAGCCTTTCCGGAGTTCGGTAATTGAGACAGTTCGGCGGTCGGGCCGGCAAGCGCCAGTCAATCAGCCCGCCTCAATCGGCCCTTCCTAGTCGGCACTGGGCAGGCGGCGCAGGGTGAACTCGATGATGTCGCCGGGCAGTTCGCGCCAGCTTTCCACTTCCGACCAGTAGGCGGCCTTTGGGTATTTGTCGAAGAACTCCCGCGCCTTCTGCTGGGCCTCGGCCCGCGGCAGGGTATGGGTCACCCGTTTCCAGGCACTCCTGCCCGCATCAGCCTTGCGGCGTTTGGAAGTCCAGCTTTCATGCTGCTTGCGGGCCCGCGACAGTGCTTCCGACTGACGCTGCCAGTAACCTTCCGGCGCTCTCTGGCCGGTCTGCCACTCTCGCTCGGCGTCGCTCTCAACGCCGGTTTGCGCGTCCTGCCTGTTGGTGGTCATGATGTCCAACTCCAACGGTTTGCCCCACTATCACAACACCCCTGACCCGCCCCTTGTCAAGCGCCGTCGCCCGGCACGGCACGATGCCGGGTCAAAAGCCTTACACTGCCGCAGGCAAATGTTCTGGACACCGCCGCCGGACTGTTGTTAGTGACGCGCTGGATAAAAAGGCGGATGACAGTATGAGCAGCGAGCGGCCGAACCTGCCCGACGGGCTTTCCGACAACATCGAGGAAAAGAAACAGCGCGCCGAAGCCTGGTTTCACGAGCTTCGCGACATGATATGCGCCCGCTTCCAGGAGCTTGAAGCGGAACTGACCGGCCCGTTTTCCGAGCACGAACCAGGTACGTTCATCGCCACTCCCTGGCAACGCGACGGCGGCCATGGCGGTGGCGGCATCATGTCGATAATGCGCGGACGGCTGTTCGAGAAGGTCGGCGTTCACACCTCAACGGTCTACGGCGAGTTTGCCGAAGACTTCCGCAAGCAGATCCCCGGTGCCAGCGAGGACCCGCGCTTCTGGGCTTCCGGAATTTCGCTGATCGCCCATCCCTGGAACCCGAACGTGCCCACCGTGCACATGAACACCCGCATGGTGGTGACCACCTCAAACTGGTTTGGTGGCGGCGCCGACCTGACACCGATGCTGGATGCCCGCCGCACCCAGGAAGACCCCGACAGCCAGATCTTCCACAAGGCGATGAAGTTCGTTTGCGATCGTCATGCAATCGCCGACTACGAACGCTACAAGAAATGGTGCGACGACTACTTCTTCCTCAAGCATCGCGACGAGATGCGCGGCATTGGCGGCATCTTCTTCGACTATCTGCGCTCGCCGGAAGAGAACGGCGGCTGGGAAGCCGATTTTGCCTTTACCCGCGATGTCGGCAAGGCTTTCAACGTCGCCTATCCGGCCATTGTCAGCCGCAACATGAACCAGGAATGGACGCCGCAGCAGCGCGAGGAGCAGCTCGTCCGGCGTGGCCGCTATGTGGAGTTCAACCTGCTCTACGACCGCGGCACGATTTTCGGCCTGAAGACCGGCGGCAACGTCGCCTCCATCCTGTCTTCCATGCCACCCACCGTCCGCTGGCCATGATTGCCGGCAGGGTCGAGCAGCTATCCGTCAAGGGATTCCGCTCGCTGCGCAACGTGACCCTGCCGCTCGATCATGTCGCCGTCTACCGCGGCGGAAACGGTACCGGAAAGACCAACATCTATCGCTCGCTGGAATTCTGCCGCCATGCCGCACGTGGCGACCTGTCCCTTTGGCTGGCGAAACAGGGCGGACTTTCTTCCTGTAGGTGGAGTGGTGAAACCAGAACCCACGAAAAGGCCCGCATCGCCATCTCCGTCACCGTCGGCGATCTGCGCTATAACATCGAGGTCGGACACCCCACACCCACCACGGCAGCCTTTGAGAATGAACCCTTGATCAAGGAGGAAACCGTCGAGGCGCTGTACAGTGGCCGGACACGCACCCTGATGAAGCGTCACGGTCCCTCCGTCACCCTTTCCGGGCTCGACGGCAGCAAACAGCATTGGGACGAAATGCTGCTTCCGAGCGAAACGGCCCTGTCGCGGCTGCCCGCCGAAGCCGCGGCATCCGATGTCGCCGGATTGCGGGACGCCCTGCTTGACTGGCGCTTCTTTCACAGGTTTCGCGTTGATACCGATTCTCCCCTGCGCCGCCCGACACCTGGCGTGACGGCAACAAGACTGGACTCCGACGGCGCCAACTTGCCCGCCGTCTTTGCCACCCTTGAGCACATCCGGCAGGACACGACTGACCTGAGAGCGCTTGTGAGGCAGGCTTTCAGCAATGCCGAACTGGTGATCCCGCCCCCGGAGGATCAGGCGGCTTTTTTCATCCGCTGGCCTGATTTTCCAAAACGCCTGTTCAGCCAGGCGGAACTGTCCGACGGCACCCTGCAATTTCTTGCCCTGTGCGGTGCGCTGCTTTCCTATCACCCGCCGCGCCTGGTGGTGCTCAATGAGCCCGAGGCGAGCCTTCATCCCGATATGATGCCAGCACTCGCCAGCCTGATCGGCAGCGCAGCCGAAACCACGCAAATCATTATCGTCACCCATTCGAACGAACTTGCGGCCCAACTGGAGCAACGCCTCGCCTGCCCGATCCGGGTGGTTGAAAAGCACGATGGGGAAACCGTTATCGCGGGTCTGACCGCGCTGGGAACCTTCCGCGACGACCAGGACGGCAAGGCCGACTGAGACTGGCTAAAGATCTTTCAGCAGGGCTTTCGCCGACAGGCTGAAGCCGCTTTCGACCCATGTCTTTTCGAGCCGCTTGAGCAACCGTCCGATTTCCCGGCCCTCGGGAATGCCCTTCTCGACCAGGTCCTTGCCGCTGACAGGCAATTGCGGCGGCATCCAGTTTGAGGAAAAATCGGCATTGTCCGCAATTGCCTCGATCTTTTCCGCCGGCTCATTGCGCGAGATGGCAATTGCCGCAGCAAGACGCAGCCGGTCGGTGATCGCCTGCTGGTCGCCAAAATAAATCTGCTGCTTCAACCCATCCTTACCCAGCGGCGGTTCGGGCAGTTCAGCCATCGCCCAGGCAAGCAACCGGTCCCGGTCAGCATTGGAAAGCTTGAGACGCTTGGCGAGTTTTCTTGCAATCGCCCCATCGGGCCGGATCATGGCCTGAAGCCGCTGTATTGCTTCACTTTGCCAGCCGAAACGGGTTTCCGCCTCGATCAGCGGCGCAACGAAGTCGATGCCCCATTTCTCGCTCTCCGGCACGATGAGATTCAAAACACCCGTCGTACGCATCCATAACAGAGCCCGGGAAGGATCGCGCGCTGCCAGCAGCTTGCGCAACTCCATCCAGATGCGCTCCGCCGAGACACGCTGCAGACCTTCCTTCAGCCGGGTCACTGCCTTGAGGCCTTCGGCATCGGGCCTGCCGGCGCCGTACTGGGCGAAGAAGCGGAAGAAGCGCAGAATGCGCAGATAATCTTCTTCGATGCGCTCGCCCGCATCACCAATGAAGCGCACCTGCCGCGCCTTCACATCGTTGAGGCTATCAAGCGGATCAAAGATCTCGCCTTGCCGGTCGCAGTAAAGCCCGTTGATCGTCAGGTCGCGGCGCAGCGCATCGCGCTCCCAGTCCGTACCGAAGCGCACCACCGCATGGCGGCCATCGGTCTCGATGTCGTCGCGAATGGTCGTGATCTCATAGCCTGTGCCATCGCTCACCGCGGTGATCGTGCCATGGTCGATGCCGGTCGGTACCGCCTTGAGGCCTGCCTTCTCCAGTGCTTCCATGGTCGCTTCCGGCACGAGCGTCGTGGCAAGGTCGACATCGCCAACTGCCTCGCCCATCAGCGTATTGCGCACCGCGCCGCCGGCAACACGCGCCTCGCCACCTGCAGCTTCGATGGCATCGAACACCGCCTGAAGCCGCGCTTCATGAAGCCAGGGGGCTTGTTTGGAACTGAGCTTCATGCGTCTTTCAACCATCCCAGCCGGCAGCAGGATCGCCAGCCAGCCGCTGCTGAAAATGTTTGATGATGCCGGCAGTCACACCCCAGATGTAGTGCTCGCCATAGGGCATTTCGAGATAGTGACGCCGCCTGCCCTGAAACACACGGCTGCCGACCCGGTGATTGGCCGTGTCGAGCAGAAAGCCCAATGGCACCTCAAAAATGTATTCGACTTCATCGTGATTTGCGACGAGTTGCGGATTTTCCTCAACCAGCGCCACCACCGGCGAAATGCGGTAACCCGAGCCGGTCAGGTATTCCGGCATGACACCGAGCACGTCGACCCGGCCAGCATCAAGGCCGATTTCCTCATTCGCCTCACGAAGGGCCGCTTCCACCGGACCGCCATCGTCCCGGTCGATCTTGCCGCCTGGAAATGCCACCTGACCGGAATGAGACGCAAGCTTTTCCGTGCGTTTGGTCAGGATCACCGAAAGCGAGTCACCGCCTTCGACGACCGGGATCAGCACTGCGGCGGGCTTCGTTGCCTGCTTCATCACCCAATCGCGGAATTCCGGATTGATGGCGAAATCGCCCATCGGCTCGGTTGCCGGCTCAAACAGCCTTGCCTCGGCAAGGCGGCGGAAGCCTGCCACATCAAGATCGTGCAGATTGGGTGGGAATTGCATGGGCGCGTTCATCATCCGGTTCAGCAGGTGTCACACCTCTTCGCCGGCAGCAAGCCGGGAGAGTTCGCCTGCCGGCATGATCGAAAACACCGTGCCTTTGCTTCGCACGGCAAAAACGGTCTCGCCATCGTGCTCGATTTCCTCACCCTCCGCCATCAACTCGTACATCACCGCACGCGTCAGCAGCGCCTCCAGCCGCCCGCGCACCAGCAGATAGGGTTTGACGCCATCATTCCCGGCTGCCCGCACGAAACGCAGGGGATTGTCGGGACCCGCTTCCACCACATCGCCAACATTGGTTCGGAAGGTCAACACCGGCTCGCCATCGCGTCTTGAAGCATCCATTTCGACAGCAAGGAAAGGCGCATCCTCAACGCGTATGCGGTAGCGCTCAACCGGCGTGACGAGATAGGTCTCGCCGTCCCCATCCTTTCGCAGGACCGTCGAAAAAAGATCGACCAGCGCTTTTCGGGCAATCGGCGTTCCCATGTAGAACCAGGAGCCGTCGGCGCGGATTTCCATGTCGAGTTCACCGCCATATTCCGGATTCCATTTTTCAACCGGTGCCGGCCCCCGCTTGCGCGTTCCGGCGCGCGCAATCAGCGCCTCGAGACTGGAAAGGCCATCAGCAGCAGGTTTGCCGGAAGCCGCCAGCGGTGTGGCTTTTCCCGGTTCTGCCGCTGGCTTTGCCCCTGATTTCGCCATTGTCTTTATCCAGTATCGCCCCAACTTGTGTAGTGAAAGCGGTTTGAGCCAGCCGGAACCGGCATTGACGAAGTGTTCAACACTTCTTGAGCGTTTCGCTGAAAATACCGTTCACCCGCCGTTTCGCAAGTATGGCATATTGCAATGACGGAGCGCCAAACTACCATGTGGAGAGTTACCGCCGAATCTCACGCCAGCAGGAAGGACAAACCATGAGTGCTGTAGACCCGAAGGCAGGCCGCCAGTCCGGTGATTCAAAGGCCGTGATCGAGGCCGCCGAAGCGGCCGTGGCCGACATCGCCAAAGCCAGGAAGGAAACGGCAAAGGTCATCTTCGGTCAGGAAACGGTGGTCGAACGCGCCATGGTCACCATCCTTTCCGGCGGCCACGGCCTGCTGGTCGGCCTGCCGGGCCTTGCCAAGACCAAGCTGGTCGACACCCTCGGCACGGTGCTCGGCATTCAGGCCGCCCGCATCCAGTTCACCCCCGACCTGATGCCATCCGACATTCTGGGTTCGGAAATCCTGCAGCAGGACGATGATGGCAAGCGGTCCTTCCACTTTGCCAAGGGCCCGGTATTCACCCAGCTTCTGATGGCCGACGAGATCAACCGTGCCAGCCCGAGAACCCAGGCCGCCCTGTTGCAGGCGATGCAGGAATACCATGTGACCATCGCCGGCCACCGCTACGACCTGCCGGCGCCCTTTCACGTTCTGGCAACGCAGAACCCGCTCGAACAGGAAGGCACCTACCCCCTGCCCGAAGCCCAGCTTGACCGCTTCCTGATGCAGATCGACGTTCACTACCCCGACGTGGAATCGGAACGCCGCATCCTGCAGGAGACGACCGGTGCAAAAGAGGCCACCGCCAAGCCGGTGCTCAATGCCAAGCGGCTGCAGGAAATGCAGGCGCTGGTGCGCCGCATCCCGGTTGGTGAAAGCGTCGTCAATGCCATTCTCGAACTGGTCCGTTCGGCGCGTCCCGGTGCCGACGATTCACCGATGAACAAGTACATCTCCTGGGGTCCCGGCCCTCGCGCCAGCCAGTCGCTGATGCTGACGGCCCGTGCCCGCGCGCTGCTCGATGGAAGGCTATCACCCTCCGTTGACGATGTACTGGCGCTTGCAGAACCCGTACTCCAGCACCGCATGCAGCTTTCCTTTGCCGCCAGGGCGGAGAAAATCTCGGTGCGGGACGTCATTGCCGACATCCGCTCGAGAATCGGGTGAACCGCACACGATGAGCCAGCCAACGGGAAAACTGGTCGACGCGCTTCCGGCACAGTCCGTGCTGGCCCGCTCGCGCGCCCGGGCCGCGCTCATTCCCGATCTGCTGGTCGAGGCGAACCGTGTCGCCAACAACGTTTTCGCCGGCTGGCATGGCCGCAGGCGGCGCGGTATTGGCGAAAACTTCTGGCAGTTCCGCCCCTATGTTCAGGGTGAAAACCTGGCCGCAATCGACTGGCGGCGCTCGGCCCGAGACGACCATGTCTACGTCAAGGACCGCGAATGGCAAGCCTCGCACACGATCTGGCTCTGGGTCGATGAGAGCGCTTCCATGCTCTATCAGTCTTCCGCAGCTGAAGTTTCCAAGCAGTCACGTGCGCTTGTGCTTGCCCTTGCCATGGCCGAGTTGCTTGCCCGCAGTGGCGAGCGCATCGGCTGGCTTGGCGTTTCGAAACCGATCGTTCACCGTCACGCCGCCGAGCGCCTTGCCAGCGAGCTGATCATTGCCGGCGCGCAGGAAAGCTGGCCGGACATGAAACGCATTGGCGATCATGCCGAAGTCATCCTGTTCAGCGATTTTCTCGAATCGCGCGAGGACGAGGAGGCGCATCTTGCCGTTTTCCGAGATCTCTCGGACAAGCGGGTGCGCGGTCATCTGGTGCAGATCGTCGATCCGGCGGAAGAGGTCTTTTCCTATGCCGGCAGGATGGAGTTTCGCGATCCTGAAACCGGCCACCACCTCAACCTGGGTTCAGCCCAGAGCGTCAAGCAGGACTATGAAGCGCTGTTTGCCGGCCATACCCGGTTACTGGCCGACTATTGCACTCGGCTTGGCTGGTCACACACCCTGCACCATACCGACCAGCTGGCATCCGGGGCGCTTCAGTCGCTTCACATCTCAATGTCCGAAAACCCGTTTGAGGGAGGCGGATGATGGCCGGTCTGCCGCTTGCCTTTGCTTCCCCCTGGGTTTTGCTCGCCCTGCTGGCGCTGCCGATCATCTGGTATCTGCTACGGTTGACGCCGCCAAAACCGCGCAGTGAGTTTTTCCCGCCCTATGTCATCCTCGAACGGTTGAAGGCCACCGAGGATACGCCTGCCAAAAGCCCCTGGTGGCTGACCCTGTTACGGCTTGCAATGGCAGCGCTTGCCATCCTCGCCATGGCTGGCCCCATCCTCAATCCGGGTGAAACGCCACTCAAGGGGGAAGGCCCGTTGCTGATGGTGATCGACGATGGCTGGGCCAGCGCCGGCAGCACTGAAATCGTGCAGAAAACCGCACTCTCCATGCTGGAAACAGCAGAGGAGAGCGGCCGGCCGGTGGCAATCGTCAAAACCACGGACCCGGCGGATGTCTCTCTTGAACCCCTGAGAGCCACAGAAGCCAGAGGGCTGCTGGAAGCTGGTAGCAACCGCTCCGTCCGACCGGACCACGCCATTGCCGCCCAGCGCATCCGCACGGCAATGGCAACCACCACCTTTGGCGAGGCGGTGTTTTTCTCCGACGGCCTGACCCGCAATGACGGCACACGCAGTCTGCTGGATACCCTTGCCACCATTGATGGCCCGCTGCTCGTCGCCCGCCCGGATACCTCCAGCCTAGTAGCCGTGCGGCCGGTTGAGAACCAGCCATCGAGCATGACGGGAACTGCGATCCGGGCTGACAGTGGTTCCAGCCTGCCCCTACGGATCACCGCCTACGACAAGAATGGCCTGCCACTGGCCATTGCCCAGACGCTTTTTTCCGCCGGTGAAACGGAAACGCGCTTCGAACTCGCCCAGCCGGTGGAAGTGCGCAACCAGATCGTTCGCATCGTTGCCGAAGGCGCCAACAATGCGGGCGCGGTTCAACTGCTCGACGACAGCAACCGACGCCGTGTGGTTGGCCTCATCTCGGGCCAGAGCGTGGATGTTTCCCAGCCGCTTCTGTCGCCGCTTTACTACATCAACCGCGCGCTCTCGCCCTTCTCCGATCTCAGATTTGCCGACACCGCCAATACCGACGAGGCTGTCGACGATCTGCTGAACCAGAATGTCTCCGCCATGGTGCTGGCCGATGTCGGCACCCTGCCAGTCAAGGCCAGGGAACAGATAACCGAATTCCTCGACAAGGGCGGTCTGGTCATCCGCTTTGCCGGCCCGCGCCTTGCCGCCAATCCGGCCAGTGCGCTGCTGCCGGTGGAACTGGTTCAGGGTGACCGCTTCATCGGTGGCGCACTTTCCTGGGAAACGCCGAAGAGCGTTGCGCCCTTTGAGCCCGCCTCACCCTTCTTCGGTCTCGATACCCCACAGGACGTCTCCGTCAGCCGCCAGGTGCTCGCCCTGCAGTCGCAGGATCTGGAAAACCGCACATGGGCACGCCTCGAAGATGGCACACCGCTGGTCACCGCCAACCAACTCGGCGCTGGCTGGTTGGTTCTGTTCCATGTCAACTCCGATAACAACTGGTCAAACCTGCCGCTTTCAGGCACATTTGTCGAAATGCTTCGCCGAACCGTAAACCTTGCCCGTTCAACCAGCATCGGTCCGCTGGAAGACGCGCAATTGCGGCTGCCCCCGATGGAGGTGCTCGACGGCAAGGGCGTACCGGTTCCGCCGCCTGTGGGTGTCAAGCCACTGGTTCTGGAAGGAAACATTGAGCCGCGCGTTACCCTGGAAAATCCGCCCGGCCTGTATGGCACCGAAGACGGCTTCAGGGCGCTCAACCTGATCGGTGAAGCCGAAACCCTGACCACCCTTGAAGAAGCCATGCTGCCCGCCAAGGCGCAATCGACCACACTTGCAACCAGCGCCAGCCTGTCACTCAGGCCCTGGCTGCTGCTGGCCGCCATGGTGCTGTTCCTTGCCGATTGTCTCGCCGTGCTGTGGTTTGCAGGCCTTATTCGGAACGCCTCCAATGCACGGCCGAGGACCGTGCCTGCAGCTTCCGCCATCCTGCTGGCTGCGGGCCTCGGCCTGTTTGCCTCCGCCGGTTCCTTTGTTTCTCCGGCCATGGCGCAGTCCACCGCCGCCGAGGATGGTCTCGACTATTCCGCCGCGCTCAGAACCCGTTTTGCCTATGTCGTCAACGGCAATGACGAGATCGACCGGATCAGCCGCGCCGGCCTTCTCGGCCTGACCCGCTTTGTTTCCTCACGCACCGCGCTGGAGCCGGGCGATCCCGTCGGCGTCGATGTTTCCACCGATGAATTGTCGTTCTACCCGTTTCTTTACTGGGCCGTTGACCCGGCAGCCCCTGCCCCGGAAGAAGAAACCATGGCCCGGGTCGATGCCTATATGAAACAGGGCGGTACCGTTTTGTTCGACACGCGCGACCAGATCAGCGGCGTGCTCAACAGCGGTTCGGGCGGCAACCAGAAACTGCGCGAAATCCTCGCAACGCTCGACATCCCGCCGCTTGAACCCGTTCCGTCGGATCATGTGCTGACCAAGGCCTTTTTCCTGCTCGACAGCTTTCCCGGTCGCTACCAAGGCGGCGACTTGTGGGTCGAGCAGATCGGCACTGCCGACGAAAACGAGACACGCCCTGCCCGTGCAGGCGATGGCGTATCGACCATCATGATCACCAGCAACGACTTTGCCGGCGCCTGGGCGATTGATGAACAGAACCGCTCGCTGATGCCGATCACGCCGCCGGTTCCAGGCCAGCGTGAATACGCCTTCCGTGTCGGGGTCAACATCGTCATGTACACCATGACCGGCAACTACAAGGCCGATCAGGTACATGTCCCCGCCCTGCTGGAACGGTTGGGGCAATAGGGGCACATCATGGATGTAAGCGTCACCTTCGCCCCGCAACTGCCTCTGTGGCTGATCGGTCTTGCCGCTGTTCCAGCCCTTGTGCTCGCACTTTACAGCCTGTTCAACGGCACGCGCGGATCATGGCTGCGCCTTGCCGGCTGGGCCTTTCTCTTTCTTGCGCTGTTGAACCCCTCCCTGCTTCAGGAAGAGCGCGAGAACCTCAAGAGCGTGGTTGCCGTGGTCGTTGACCAGAGCGGAAGCCAGGCGCTGGACGGACGCCCCGAGCAGACGGCGGCAATCCGCGAAAGACTGCTTGCTTCCCTCTCGCAACTCGACGCCTTCGAAGTCCGCGAGATCAATGCCGACGAGCAGGTTACCCGTTCGACCGATGTTTCCACCGCTCTCTTCCGGGCGCTTCAAAGCGGCATTCGCGACGTCCCCGAAGACCGGCTCGCCGGCGCTGTCATGATTACTGACGGCCAGGTTCACGACGTGCCGGAGACCGCAGCCGAACTTGGGCTGAAGGCGCCGGTTCATGCCTTCATCACCGGCACGGAGGATGAAAAGGACCGCCAGATCGTCATCACAAAGGCACCGCGCTACGGCGTGGTCGGCGAGAGCTTCGAACTGACCTACGAAGTCCGCCAGCAGGGCATGCCGAACTCGGCAGTTGCCGTTTCCGTCTACATGGATGGGGAACTGGTCACGGTGGAAGAAGTGCTTCCGGGGGAGCCCTATTCCTTCATCGGCGACGTTCCCCATGGTGGCAAGAACATCATCGAACTGCGCGCCGAGACCCATCCCGAGGAAATCAGCACCGCCAACAACCGCGCCTTTACCGTCCTCAACGGTATCCGTGAAAACCTCCGCGTGCTGCTGGTCTCCGGCGAACCCCATGCCGG
>JAGRLQ010000296.1:0-1642 GCA_020441735.1 Nitratireductor sp. | reverse complement strand
TTCTGCGCCCGCCGGAAAAACAGGATGGCACGCCGATCAGCCAATTGTCCCTGATCGCTTTCCCGACCCGCGAACTGTTCGTCGAAAAGATCGACGAATTCGACCTGATCATCTTTGACCGCTATTCGCGGCGTGGCGTCCTGCCGGTACTCTATTTCGACAACATCGCCCGCTACGTGCGCGATGGCGGCGCGGTGCTGGTTGCCGCCGGGCCTGAATTCGGCAAGCCGGGCAGCATTGCCGAAACCCCGCTCAATACCGTCCTGCCGGCCCAACCCAACGGACTGATTGCCGAAACCCCCTTCAAGCCGCTGCTGACCGACACCGGCAACCGCCATCCGGTAACCCGCGGCCTCGACAATGGCCGTGGTGCGGAAGCCGACTGGAGCCGCTGGTTCCGCACCATCGGAACAGACCGGCAGACCGGCGACGTGATCATCAACGGAGCCCAGGATAATCCGCTGCTCGTCCTGCAGCGTTTTGACGAAGGCCGCGTCGCTCTATTGCTTTCAGATCATGCCTGGCTGTGGGCCCGCGGGTTCGAGGGCGGCGGACCCCATGTGCAGTTGCTGCGCCGCATGGCCCACTGGCTGATGAAGGAACCGGAACTGGAGGAGGAACGCCTCTCTGCCTATCAGGACGGCAACACGCTGATCGTTCAGCGCCAGACCCTCGGCGGCACACCACCCGATGCGGAAGTCACGGCACCCGATGGCAGCACTTCCCTGCTGTCTTTTGCCGAGACCGGCCCCGGTGTCTATACCGGCGAACTGGAAGAGCCGCAGATGGGGCTCTACCAGATCCGCAACGAGGACCTTTCCACCCTCGTCCACTCAGGCCCTGCCAATCCGCGCGAATTCGCCAATGTGGTCAGCACGATGGAACTGCTTGCCCCGGTGCTGGAAACCCTTGGCGGCAACACGGTGCGCGTGGCGCGTGATGCTGCGGACATGCCGCGCATCATTCCCGTCAGAAGCGGCGCAGCCGCCTTCGGCAATGGCTGGGTCGGCCTCAACAATACCGGCGCAACCAAACTGACCGGCATCAATCGTGTCAGCCTGTTTGCCGGCTTCCTCGGCCTTGCCCTGCTGCTGTTTGCCCTTGCCGTCATGTGGACCCGCGAAGGCCGTTAAAGGCGGCCTCTATGGCACGTAGCGCCTTGTCTGCCCGGCATAATTGGCGGCAGCGCCGTCAACCAGCTCACAGCCCAGGATACGCAGCGGATCGGCCGGCCCCGGAAAGGTGATCCGGCCAGGCTCAATGCGCTCGAAGCCGAACGGCCGATAATAGGCCAGATCGCCCACCAGCACCACATACCGGTGCCCCTCGCGCCGCGCTGCATACAGCGAACGGTTCATCAGTTCGCGCCCCACGCCGAGTTTGCGGAAACCCGGATCAACCATCAGCGGACCAAGCACCAGTGCAGGTTTCTCGCCGATAAAAATGCGCGTGAGCTTCACTGAACCGACCAGCCCGTCGTTCAGCATCGCCACGAAGGAGAGCGCCGGTTCGCTGCTGACGCCCTCGCGCAGACGGAAGGCAGCACGGCTGTAGCGGCCCGGGCCAAAGGCGGCAGCACCCAGCGCTTCGATCTCGTCTTCGTCTTCAGGGGTTTCCTGCCTGATCGTGATCAGGCTCAAGG
>JAGRLQ010000295.1 GCA_020441735.1 Nitratireductor sp. | reverse complement strand
CCAACGGCATCCAGGCGCTCGATCTTGTCGGCCGCAAACTGCCCAAGGACAGCGGACGCGCCATGCAGGCCTTCCTGGCGGAGGTCAACGGCTTCACCAAGAAGCATATGGAAAACGAGGCGATGGCGCCTTTCACCAAACCGCTGCGCCAGGGCACCAAGGCGCTGGAAGCGGCCACCATGTGGCTGATGCAGAACGGCATGAAAAACCCGGACAATGCCGGGGCCGCCTCTACCGACTACATGCATCTGATGGGTCTGGTGGCACTGGGTTACATGTGGGCGATGATGGCGGAGAAGTCGCAGGAAGCAATTGCCGCCGGAGCCAATGGCCGGTCGGAGTTCTACGAGAACAAGCTGGCGACCGCGCGCTACTATTTCGAGCGCATCATGCCGGAAGCAGCCGCGCATCTCGCACGTATCGAATCAGGTGCTGAATCGATGATGGCCCTGAAGGCGGAAGCGTTCTAAGCTCACCGGCCGGTACATGTTGGAGGAGTTATGATGCGTCCAATCGAAGTTCTCGATGTGGCAAGGCCTGCGTGGGAGACAGAAGATGTCGCCATGCTGCGCGACATGGCACTGCGGTTTTTCGAAAACGAGGTCATGCCGCGCTATGGCGACTTCGAAAAGGCGGAGATCGTCAGCCGGGATATCTGGGAAACGGCAGGCGCCAACGGACTGCTGTGTGCAGCCATGCCGGAGGAATATGGCGGCGCAGGCGGCAACTACGCGCATGAGGCGGCGATCATCGAATCGATCGGTCATGCGGGTACCGATGGTTTTGGCGCTGCCCTGCACTCGGCCATCGTTGCCCCCTACATTTTGCACTATGGGTCTGAAGAACAGAAAAAGAAGTGGCTGCCAAAGCTCGCAACCGGCGAGTTGATCGGCGCGATTGCCATGACCGAACCTGCTGCCGGTTCAGACCTGCAGGGTGTCAAGACGACGGCGGTGCGCGACGGCAACCAGTACAAGATCAATGGATCCAAGACCTTCATCACCAATGGCCAGAACGCCAATCTGATCATTGTCGTTGCCAAGACCGACCCTTCCAAGGGCGCGAAGGGAACCTCGCTGATTGTCATCGAGACCGACGGGCTGGAGGGCTTCGAACGCGGCCGTAATCTCGACAAGGTCGGCCTGAAGGCAAACGATACATCGGAACTGTTCTTCAATGACATGAAGGTGCCAACGTCCAACCTGATCGGGACCGACGAGGGCCAGGGCTTCATTCAGCTGATGGAGCAACTCCCCCAGGAGCGTCTGCTGATTGCCAATCAGGCCATCGCCTCGATCGAGCGGGCGCTGGCGATCACCATTGCCTATGTCAAGGAACGCACGGCCTTCGGCAAGGCGATCATCGATTTCCAGAACACCCAGTTCAAGCTTGCCGAACTGAAATCGGAAGCAACCATGATGCGGGTTTTCGTCGACCATTGCGTGGCGCGGCATCTGGAAAGCAAGCTCGATCCCGCAACCGCATCCATGGTCAAATACCTGTCCACCGATCTTCAATGCAAAGTGATGGACGAATGCGTGCAGTTGCATGGCGGCTATGGTTACATGAACGAGTACGACATAGCGCGCATGTTCCGCGATGCGCGGGTGCAGCGCATCTATGGCGGCACCAATGAGATCATGAAACTGCTGATTGCACGGACGCTTTGAGGAGAACCGAGAATGCCGAAGGGATACTGGATCGCACATGTCGATGTGCATGACCCGGAGACTTACAAGAACTATGTTGCCGGTGCGACACCTGCCTATCAGGAATTCGGGGCGAAGTTCCTCGTGCGCGGCACGCCGTCCGAACAGGTCGAGGGCGAAGCACTCGGCGCGCGCCATGTGGTGATCGAGTTCCCGACCATCGAGGCTGCCCGGGCCTGCTACAACAGCGAAACCTATCAGGAAGCACGCAAGCACCGGCTTGCCGCCTCAACCGGCCGGATCGTTATTTCCGAAGGAGCTGAATGATGCCCAAGGCCTACTGGATTGCCCATGTGGATGTGCGGGATCCCGAACAATACAAGCTCTATGTGGATGGCGCAGCACCGGCATTTGTTGAATATGGCGCGAAGTTTCTGGCCCGGGGCGGGGAAAACCTGTCCGTCGACGGCGACAATCTGGGTGCCCGCCATGTGGTGATCGAGTTCAAGGATCTGGCAACCGCAAAGGCCTGTTTTGAATCCGAAACCTATCAGAAGGCACGCGAACACCGGTTGCCGGTGTCGACCGGTCATGTCGTGCTCGTTGAGGGCATCGAGTAATGGCCGATTACACCCTCCACTGCTTTGTCGAATCCGGCAATGCCTACAAGGCAGCCCTGATGCTGCAGCTTACCGGGTGTGACTGGCAGCCCCAGTGGGTGGACTTTTTCAATGGCGCCCAGCGCACACCGGAATACAGGGCGATCAACGAAATGGGCGAAGTGCCCGTGCTGGTCGATCACACCGAAGGCGACCTGACACTCAGCCAGACCGGCGTGATCCTGTATCATCTGGCGGGAAAGACCGGCATGTTCAAGCCGGAGACGCCGCAGGAGGAGCGCGAAGTTCTTCGCTGGATCCTGTTCGATAATCACAAGCTGACCGGCTATATCAGCATCTGGCGTTTCCTGCGCCGCTTCCTGAACAAGGGTGGCGACCCGGAAACCGAGTTCCTGAAAGGACGGGCCATCGCCGCTCTCAAGATCGTCGAACGGCATCTGCAAAAACAGGACTGGCTGGCGCTCGACCGTCCGACGATTGCCGACATCTCGGCCTGCGGATACCTGTTCTGGCCGGATCACGTTGATCTCGACTGGTCGCAGTTTCCCTCAATCAACGCATGGCTGAAGCGCATTCAGTCGCTCGAAAACTGGGCTGCTCCGGAGGACATCGTTCCCTCCGGACCGCAACCCGCCTGACCGCAAGAACGGAGAAGAAAATGGCCGACGCCTACATTTACGATCACGTCCGCACCCCGCGCGGCCGCGGCAAGAAAGACGGCTCCCTGCATGAAGTCCCGGCAGTCCGTCTGGCTGCCAAGACGCTGGAAGCAATCCGCGACCGCAACGGGATCGATACCACGACGGTGGACGATGTCATCATGGGCTGCGTCGATCCGGTCGGCGAAGCCGGTTCCGACATCGCGCGTGCTGCTGTGTTCGAAGCAGGCTATGACGATGCTGTTCCCGGCATGCAGATCAACCGGTTTTGCGCCTCGGGCCTCGATGCCGTGAACTTTGCCGCTTCGAAGATCGGCGCCGGCATGGATGATGTCGTCATTGCCGGCGGTGTTGAAAGCATGAGCCGCGTCGGTATGGGCATGTCAGGCGGTGCCTGGCCGATGGATCCTTCCGTCGCCGTTCCCGCCT
>JAGRLQ010000294.1 GCA_020441735.1 Nitratireductor sp. | reverse complement strand
CTCGACGAGCCGACCACCGGGCTGCACTTCCACGATGTGGCGAAGCTACTCGATGTGCTGCATGAACTGGTCGATCAGGGCAACACCGTCGCCGTCATCGAGCACAATCTGGAGGTCATCAAGACAGCCGACTGGATCCTCGATCTCGGCCCCGAAGGCGGCGATGGCGGCGGCAGGCTGGTAGCAAGCGGCACGCCCGAAGACGTGGTGGCAGAAGAAGAAAGCTATACCGGGCAATTCCTGAAGGAACTGCTGGAACGCCGCCCGCAAGGCAAGAAGGGCAAGCAGGCGGCAGAATAACCTGCCGGATCAGCTCCGCAGCCTATAACCCGTGCGGAAAATCCACCACACGATTGCCATGCAGAGTGTCAGGAAGCCGGCAATGGCCACCAGGCTCAACAGCGGGCTGACATCCGAGCTTTCATAGAAGCTCCAGCGGAAACCTGAAACCAGATACAGTACCGGATTGAAATAGCTGATCGTCTGCCACACCGGCGGCAGCATGCTGACCGAGTAGAACGAGCCGCCGAGAAAGACCAGCGGCGTGATTACCAGCAGCGGTACCAGTTGCAGCTTCTCGAAATTGTCGGCCCNNNCCCAGATGCCGATGATGAAGCCGAGCAGCGAGAAGCTCACCGCCGTCAGCACCATGAAGGCCAGCATGAAGACCGGATGGGCGATGCGGATATCGACGATCAGCGAGGCTGTCGCCAGAATGATCAGCCCCAGCATCAGCGATTTCGTTGCTGCCGCCCCCACATAGCCCAGCACGATCTCGATGAAGGAGACTGGCGCCGACAACACCTCGTAGATCGTGCCGATGAATTTCGGGAAATAGATGCCGAAGGAGGCATTGGAAACGCTTTGCTGCAGCAGCGACAGCATGATCAGCCCCGGCACGATGAATGCGCCATAGCCGATGCCGTCGACCTGGCTGATGCGAGAGCCGATCGCCGAGCCGAACACCACGAAATAAAGCGAGGTGGAGATCACGGGCGAAATCACCGATTGCAGCAGCGTGCGCCGGGTGCGCGCCATTTCGAACCGGTAGATCGACCACACGGCCCGCCAGTTCATGCCGGTCATTGCGTCGTCCCCGCGGTTTTCGGCTCTTCGGCCCGGTCGTCGCTGACCAGCCCGACGAAAATATCTTCCAGAGAGCTCTGTTTCGTCTCTATATCGCGCACCTTTAGCCCGGCATCGGCGATGTCATTGAGCAGGCGGGTAATGCCGGTGCGCCCCGCCCCGGCATCGTAGGTGTAGACGAGAGAGCCATCGGCAATCTCGAGCCCGTATTTGGCAAGCTTGCGCGGCACCGTCTTGAGCGGCTTTTGAAGCTGGATGGAAAGCGCCTTCTTGCCGAGCTTGGCCATCAGCGCGTCTTTTTCCTCGACCAGCAGCAGCAGCCCCTTGTTGATGACGGCGATGCGGTCGGCAATGGCTTCTGCTTCCTCGATGTAATGGGTCGTCAGGATGATGGTGACGCCAGCGCGGCGCAATTCCTCCACCAGCGCCCACATGTCCCGGCGCAGTTCCACATCGACGCCTGCGGTCGGCTCGTCGAGAAACAGGATGCGCGGTTCGTGGCTCAGTGCCTTGGCGATCATCACCCGTCGCTTCATGCCGCCCGACAGCGCCATGATCATGCTATCCTTCTTGTCCCACAACGACAGGTCTTTCAGCAGCTTTTCGATATAGGCGGGATTGGCCGGTTTGCCGAAAAGTCCGCGGGAAAAGGCAACCGTGTTGGAGACGGTCTCGAAGGAATCGGTATGCAGTTCCTGCGGCACCAGGCCGATCAGCGAGCGGGTCTTGCGGTATTCGCTGCGGATATCGCCACCGGCCACGCTGACGCTGCCACCCGTCCCGTTGACGATGCCGCAGACGATGGAGATCAGCGTCGTCTTGCCGGCGCCGTTGGGGCCGAGCATGGCGAGAATCTCGCCTTCCTCGATATCGAGAGAGACACCGTGCAGTGCCTGAAAGCCACTGTCATAGGTCTTTTCGAGCGATTTTATGGAAACAATGGGAGCCATCGCGCCTATTTAGGCGACCCGAGCCACCGTTTAAACCGTCTAAATACTGAAAACACTGTTCTGCTGACAAACGGACCCAATCAGGCCGTGTCCCGACGGGAGGAGATCAGAACACCCGCTCCACATAGACCAGATCGCCATCGACACTGATGCCCTTTACCGCGCCCTCGCCATTTTCGCCGACCGAGATAATGACGCCGAGCTTGCGGTCGTTGCGGACCTTTTCAAGGTCCCTTGCCCGCGTCTTGTCGGCAAAATAACGGTCAAAGGGAAAGCGGATCACATAGCGTGGGCCGTTCTCACCGGTGACTGCCCGCTCGGAAATGAGTCTGCCGCGTAAAACCGGTGCTGAGGGATTTTCCGGCATGGCAGCGTGAAGCGTATCGGCGATCCAGAATCCGTCCTCGCCGGGCTTCAGCGACACGAAAATGTCCTCGCCGGTCTTCAACTCACCATCGATGGTGAACGTCCCCTCCGCCATCGCCCCCACGGAGAGGTTGAGCGTCACGTAATGGCCCCGGAACAGGTCGCGCGGATCGACCATCGCCGATTGCAGCACCACTTCCCGGCCGTTCTCCAGAAGGCTGTGGCGGTCCCAGATGATCTTGCCGAGCGCTGCCGATTGCAACAGGACTGCCAGCAGGGCGCCGCCGAGGATCCATTTGATCTTCATGATGCGGCCTCCCCTGCCTTGCGCGTGCGCCGCGCCAGTTTCGGAATGATGATGGCACCTGCCAGCAGCACGATTCCCGCGCCGAGATAGAACAGGCTGGTATCGAGCAGATTGCCCAGGGTCTCGAAATACAACAGCAGCATGACGCCGGTGAATGTCAGGAAACCCAGTGTCGACAACGACCGGTATTCAAGCCGCCAGCCCATG
>JAGRLQ010000293.1 GCA_020441735.1 Nitratireductor sp. | reverse complement strand
GGCCTGCCCATCGTGCAGGCGCTGATGCACATGCATGACGGCAAGTTCGATCTGAAATCGGCGCTGCGCGAGGGGACCGTGGCAACCGCCACCTTCCCCCGCTCGCGTGTGCTGGAAATCATGGAAAAGACCGAAAACCGCGGCCACGACCGCCAGCGCAAGCCCAATCTTCACGCCACCTCGAAGGCTGCCTCCTGAGCCGATCAGGCCGTTTCGGCAAACCCGTCATGGGCGGCGGCAAGCCCCTTCAGCAGTCCGATGGCCAGAGCCGCCTGCATGCCCTCGCTCGATTGTCCGAAACCGGCAAGCACACGGGGCATGGCGCATGTGCGGGCAACAAGCCCGGCAAACTCTTCTGCCTCACCACCTGCCACCGCGCAATGCGCACAGGCGCCCGTTTCAATCTGATCCAGCAACAGCGCCACGACCCACGCACGGATGCCCCCCAGCACCACTGGAACGTGATTGACCCGCGCCGCCAGAATGGCGCCTGCAACGGCCGAGTGCTCTCGTCCTCCGAGCCTCCGCAGCAGTTCCATCGGGTCGCCAGTTGCGTCACCATGCAAGCCGACCGCCTTTTCCACCTGTGCTGCCTGCGGGCCGCCGGCAGCAATTCCCGCATGGGCGAGCGCAGCTTCGCGTGTCTGACCGGCTGCAAGTTCCAGCAGAACGGCGTCTGCCACCTCCCCGCCCCTGCCAAAGGCAGCAAGGCCCAAAAGGTCGACGCCACCGGCAATCGCTTCCATGCCGAAACCGATGGTACCTGCAGCGCCCTTTTCATCCATCGCGGCCGTTTCGGTGATGTCGCCCACGGGGATTTGCAGCGCGAGATCGAAGACCTTGAGCCCGATGTCCTGACTGGCGCAGACCTGGTTGACCGCGCTGCCGCCTGCAGCCAGCCGGGTTACCGCGTCAAGCGTATCGGCCTCCCCTGTCTGGCCGGAAACGCCATGGGTGCCGGCAAACAGCGCCATCAGTGGACGCTCCACCTTCGGACTCTTGCCGCTCCAGGAAGCAAGCCAGGACAAATGCTCCTTTTCGGCCGGCATTGCACCCGTATGCGCGGACATGGTTTCGCTGCGCATGGCGGCAAGCACCGGGGCCTGTTCATCGGCCTTCGGCAAATTCGACATCAGTTCACGTATGTCGTCAAAAGGCAGTCCGCTGAGTGCCACGCCAATTCCCGATCCTGTGTTGAAGAGCCGTTTGGTGAATGAATGTCGCGAACCAATAACGCTACCGGCGCAAAAGGCAATGTTCTCACGCTTGCTCAATGAAATTCTGTTCATCATGCTTGCAGGCTTGACCAATCATGCCTAGGTGCATTGAACGAACACGCAGAACCAAAGCCCACCAGACTGGACCACCGAATGGCTGAAATCGCCTCTCCCTGCATTCTGGTCTGCTCGATCGACATGACGACGGGCTATTGCTTCGGCTGCGGCCGCACCCGTGACGAGATTGCCGGCTGGATGAATTACACCGCGACAGAGCGCGAGGAGATCATGGGTTCACTGGAAGCCCGCCTTGCCACGGTGGAGCGTAAGCCTCGCCGCGAAACCCGGCGCCGCAGGCTGGCGCGCGAACGCGATGGAGAAGCTGCGGCGGCCACGATCCCTGAGGAAGCAGGTGACCAGTGAAAGCGATCTGGATCATTCTGGGGATTATCGGCGCCGGCCTCATCCTGCTCATTCTCAACCACGATCAGGGATCAGTGTTCGGCATGGAGAACAACATGTTCGCCAGCCTGCTGTTCTACGGTGTCTGGGGAACAGTCATCGGTGCCGCTGTACTGTCGCGCGGCTCTCTTGCACAAAATGCCCGCAATGCCACCATCTGGCTGGGGATCATCCTGACGCTGATGACCGGCTATATCTACCGCTACGAGTTGCAGGATTTCGGCTCGGCGCTTACCGCAGGCCTCATTCCTGGCAGCCCCGTCTCTGGGCAGAACAGCGATGGCCGTGGTCAGGTGATGGTTGTCCGTTCAGCCAATGGCCATTTCGAGATTGATGCCGCCGTCAACGGCGAAAGCACCCGGTTTCTGGTTGATACCGGTGCCAGCAGCATCGTATTGACGGCGAGGGATGCCGAGCGGGCCGGAATCGATACCGCTTCCCTAACCTTCTCGACACCCATCATGACCGCCAATGGTTCCACCACTGCAGCGCCCGTGACCCTCGGAACGCTCGACATCGGCGAAATTCGCCGCGACCGGGTGCGTGCCCTGGTAGCGCAGGATGGCAATCTCGACACGAGCCTGCTCGGCATGAATTTCCTGGAAACACTGTGGAGCTTCGAAATCCGCGGCGACCGGCTGATCCTGACGGATTGAGCCCTGCTGGCTCAGCCCTGCTCAGGACAGGCTGATAAAGAAGCGAACGGCAACGATCAGCAGAAAGATGCCGAAGCCCATTTCCAATTGCCGCTTCGAAAGGCTGTGGGCTGCCCTGACGCCCAACGGCGCCATGAAGATGGTGATCGGAATGATCATCGCAAAGGCGAGCAGGTTGACATAACCGATCGAGAATGGCGGCAGGCCGGAAACCCCAAGCCCGACAAGAATGTAGCCGATCACGCCAGGGATGGAGATGAGAATGCCCGTACCGGACGAAGTTGCTACCGCCTGATGCATCGGCCGCCCGTAAAGCGTCATGAAGGTGTTGTTCATGACACCGCCGCCAATGCCCATGAAGGTGGAGAAGAAGCCGATCAGCCAGCCAATCGCCGAGCGCACCGGCCCGGTCGGGATATCGCCCTTCAGCTTCCAGTCTTCCTTGGCAAACAGCAGCCGCAGCGCGATAACGAGCGCGATACAGGCGAAGATCAGCCGCAGTCCGGCGCCGGAAATCCAGGCTGTGACAATCGCAGCGCAGACGACACCAAGGGGAACCGGTATCGCGAAGGAGCGCAATAGTTCCAAGTCGACCGCGCCGCGTGCGTGGTGCTTTCGAAAACTCTGCAGTGAGGTCGGCACGATGATGGCAAGGGAAGTGCCCACCGCCACGTGCATGCGGACAGCTTCGTCGATGCCGAGTGCCGTCAGCACCTGGTAGAAGACCGGCACCAGCACCGCGCCACCACCGATCCCGAACAGGCCGGCCAGAAATCCTGCCACGACACCGGCAACCAGAAGGGCGATCACAAACGGATATACTTCGCTCAATGGCGGCAGGAATTCCAAGCAGGAGCCCTTTCAAAGAAAACGAGACCGGTTGGTCTCCCCGGAAGCCCGCGAATGGTCTGAGGCGGGCGGTTCAGACTTACGCCGCGCACCTGGCAGCGTCAAGCAAACCCGGTTTCAGAGCACAACCACCGTCGTCCCAAGCGGCACGCGATTATAGAGGTCGATGACATGCTCGTTGACCATGCGGATGCAGCCGTTTGACACCGCCCGCCCGATGGTTTGCGGCGCCGTGGTACCGTGAATGCGGTAGAAGGTGTCATAACCCTTGTCGAACAGGTAAAGCGCCCGTGCACCCAGCGGGTTTTTCGGCCCGCCCGGCATGCCGTTCTTGTATTTGGCATATTTGCCGGGTTCGCGCGCGATCATCTCGTCGGTCGGCCGCCAGCTCGGCCATTCCTTCTTCGCATCGATGGTGGCCGTACCCGACCAGGCCAGTGCATCGCGCCCTACCCCGACGCCATAGCGCCGCGCCGTCACCGGCGTCAGGACGAGGTACAAAAACCGCTTGCGCGTGTCGATGACGATCGTGCCGCGCTTGTAACGATTGGGATAGGCAACAATCTGCGGCGCGTATTTCGGATCGACCTTGAAGGCAGCTGCGGATTGGGCGGCCATCGCAGAACGGGAAAACCCGAAACCGGCGCAACCGGCAAGGCCTGCCGTCAAGCCACCGAAAACGAAACCGCGCCTCTTCATGGTCAACTCCTTACCTCGCATGACACCTTCTTGCGCTTTAAAGCTTACCCAACGGCAAAATTCCGTTCAAGCGCATTTGCGCATCCAAGCGGATTACTTCAGACCGGTTCCATTTCGCGTTTGGTAGCAAGCGCCGGCTTTACCGCGCCAAATGCGGCAAGCAGAACCTCCGGCCCCGCTCCGGGCTTAGCCGCTTCACTGCTCAGTATCTGCCGCCAGGCACGCGCACCCGCAACGCCCTGAAACAGCCCGATCATGTGGCGTGTTACATGATGCAGCCTGCCGCCGGAGTGGATATGCGCTGCCGCATAATCTGCCATCGCAGCAATGAGTTCCTCCCAGCCGATGGCCGGGCGGGGATCGTCGAAGAACAGCCGGTCGGCATGGCGCAGAATGCCCGGCGTCTGATAGGCCGCGCGGCCGAGCATAACGCCGTCCAGTGAAATCCCGTCTTGGCTCATGGCTTCCAGCGCGTGATTCAAATCTTCAAGGCCGCCGTTCAAGCCGATGAATCGACTCGGATTTTCCCGCTTGAGCCGGTAGACGCGATCATAGTCGAGCGGCGGCACTTCACGGTTTTCCTTCGGGCTCAGCCCTTGCAGCCAGGCCTTGCGGGCATGCACCCACAACCCGTCGGCACCGGCCGCCCATACGGCGGCAGCAAGCGCATCCAACGCCGGCCCCGTGTCCTGATCGTCGACGCCCAACCGGCACTTGACCGTCACCGGAAGACCGGTTGCCGACTTCATCGCGGCAACGCAGTTTCCGACCAGTTTCGGATCCTTCATCAGGCAGGCACCGAACGTACCCGACTGCACGCGGTCGGACGGGCAGCCGACATTGAGGTTGATTTCGCCGTACGGCCACGGCGCGGCAAGCTCTACAGCCTTGGCAAGCTTGTCGGGATCGCTGCCGCCAAGCTGCAGCGCGACGGGACCCGCTGTCTGATCGTCGAGCAACCGCGCCCGGTCGCCATGGATGATCGCATCGGCCACCACCATCTCGGTATAAAGCAGCGCATGTTTCGTCATCTTCCGGTGAAAGAACCGGCAATGCCGGTCTGTCCAGTCGATCATGGGTGCGACGGCAAAACGGGACATGGCGAAATATGTCGGGTTCTCGGCTTTCATGGCTGGTTATCTAGTATTCTGCCGGGATTTGGGCAACCGGCAGCAGCAAAGCCTCACGATCGTGACCAGGCCCCGGCATCGACCAGATCAAGCGGATGACAGGGAGGCTCGTAGGGATCAACCTCAAGCGCGGCCATCGCCACAGCTTTTTCTGCAAAATTCGCCAGCATGGCCTCGCGCTCCTCGTTGGAAACGCGCGGCGCCCCATAGGCAACAAAAGGCGGTTCGACGGAAAGCCCCATATATTCAAGCCCCAGGCGCTGAACCGGGTAGAGAACACCTTCGATGGGGCCATAAACCCCTTCGGGTGAAAACCGCTCCGGTGTGCCACCGGTTGTCACCGCAGTCATCGCCCGCCGCCCGCGAAGCAGGCCACTATCGAAGCGATGCCCGTCGACATAGGCAAAGCCATAGGCGAGGACGCGCTCAAGCCAGCCTTTCAGAATGGCTGGCATCCCGCCCCACCACAGGGGAAAGACCAGAATGAGATTGTCGGCCTTGCGGACCCGTTCCTGCTCGCGTGCAATCTCTTCGGAAAATCCGTTCTCCCGCGCAGCCTTCGCCTGTTCTGACTGGTAGTGAAACCGTGCGGGATCAGCCACCGTGGTAAAGTCGTGACGCCCGGCAACAGGATTGAAACCCTGCGCAAAAAGATCGGATATCTCGACATGATGGCCTGAATGGGTCAGCGCATCACGGGCAGCAGCCGCCAGCGCGTGGCAGAACGACCCCGGTTCCGGATTGGCAAGAACGATCAGTACGTTCCTGCTCCTGTCTGCGGCCATCGTCTAGAACCCCACCCGGTCGCCGCCTTTGAGATTCAGCATCTCCCGCGCTTCGTCGGCTGTAGCAATCTCCAGACCAAGCCTTTCCACCATGTCGCGGGCGATTTTGACCTGCTCGGCATTGCTTTCTGCCAGCCTGCCTTTTCCCGCCCACAGCGAATCCTCAAGGCCCACCCTGAGATTGCCACCCATCAGCACAGACTGCATGGCAACCGGCATCTGGTTGCGACCGGCGCCCAGAACCGACCATTCATAGTCATCGCCGAACAAACGGTCGGCTGTACGCTTCATGTGAATGACATCCTCGGGATGCGCGCCGATGCCGCCGAGGATCCCGAACACCGACTGGATGAAGAAGGGCGGCTTGATCAGGCCGCGGTCGACGAAATGGGCGCAGGTGTAAAGATGACCAATGTCGTAGCATTCCACCTCGAAGCGGGTTCCGTTTTCCGCGCACCTTGTCAGGATGGCCTCGATATCGGCGAAGGTGTTCTTGAAAATGCGGTCGCGCGATCCCTCGAGATAGTCCTTCTCCCAGTCATGCTTGAGGGACTTAAACCGGTCGAGCATCGGATAGAGGCCGAAGTTCATCGAACCCATGTTGAGGGAAGCCACCTCCGGCTTGAATTGCACTGCCGGCAGCAGGCGCTCCTCGATGGTCATCGTTGCCGCGCCGCCGGTCGTGATATTCATGACGCAATTGGAGCGCTGCTTGATCGCCTGAAGAATGGGCTCGAAACGCTCCGGACTCTGGGTCGGCGCGCCATTTTCCGGATCGCGGGCGTGGAGGTGGACAACGGCAGCACCTGCTTCGGCAGCACCTACCGCCGCATCGGCGATTTCCTGTGCCGTCACCGGCAGGTGCGGCGACATGGACGGCGTGTGGATCGAACCGGTCACCGCGCAGGTGATGATGATCTTGTTCTTCAACTCGGTTTAACTCCAATTCAACGGGCATCGATAAAGGAATGGGGAAGGAACAGCGTGAACGCCGGCACAAAGGTCACGATTGCCAGCACCACAAGGCAGATTCCAATCAGCGGCAGCGCCTGGCGGATCACCTTGGTCAGCGGCTCACCCGACGTTGCCGACACGATGAATAGCAATATTCCCACCGGTGGCGTCGCCAGCCCAATCACCACGTTGAGCACCGCCATCGCGCCGAAATGGACCGGGTCCATCTGCACAATGGCCGATATCTTCATCAGGATCGGCATGGTCAGGATCAGGATCGAGATTGGCTCCAGGAACATGCCGAGGATCAGCAGGAAGATGTTCAGCATGATCAGGATGAGGTAGCGGTTGTCGGTAATCGACAGAACGAAACTGGCGATCTGCTGCGGTACCCGCTCCAGGGTGAAAACGAACGACACAATCGCTGCCATGGAGGTGATAAACAGGATCGAGGCGCTGACCAGGGCAGAAGCAATCAGGGCATTCCAGATGTGCTTCATGGTCAGATCGCGATAGAGAAGCCCGATCAGCAGCGCATAGGCAACCGCCACGGCAGCAGCCTCGGTTGGCGTGAAAATCCCCCCCTTGATGCCGACGATGATGATCAGCGGCAGGAAGAGCGCCGGCAGCGTTCGTTGTGTTGCCGACAGGCGGTCCGGCCACGACATCTTTTCGGTAACGGGAAAACCGTCCTTGCTCGCCCGCCATGAAGCATAGGTCAGCAGGCCCGCGCAGATGGCAATGCCCGGCACCACCCCGGCCAGAAACAGCTGACCGATGGAAACGCCCGAAAGAACGCCATAGATGATCATCGCGATCGAAGGCGGAATGATCGGCCCCATGACGGAGCTGACACCAACGAGGGCCGCAGCATAGGCTTTCGGCATGCCCTGTTTGCTCATGGTGGGGATCAGGATGGAACCGAGCGCCGAGGCTTCCGCGGTGGCACTACCGGAGATGCCGGCAAAAAAGCCCGAGGACAAGACCGTGACCGAGGACATGCCTCCGCGGCGGTGACCGACCATCGCCCTGGCAAAAAGAACGATGCGGTCCGTCACACCGCCGACATTCATCAGATTGCCGGCCAGCAGAAACAGCGGGATGGTCAGCAACACGAACTGGTCGACGCCCGCCATCATCCGCTGCGGCAGTGCCAGGACAAGTCCGCCATTTCCCGACAAAAACAGATAGGCAGTCCCACCGACACCAAGGGCAAGGGCAATCGGCACGCCCGTTGCAAGCAGCAGCAGAAAGGTGACAAAGAAGCCGCCCATCAGAGCTTTTCCCCCGCCGCCGGATCTGCCTCGGCATCCGGTTGATTGCGCATGAAGGCCCTGACGGACCGGATGACATCGACAAGGATATGCATGGAAAGCAGAAAACAGCCGATGGAGACCGATACATAGACCAGCCTGACCGAAAGACCGGCAGGACGGCCGAACAGATTGTCGAAAATGAAATCCATCGCCGGGATCGTCTGGTTGGTAAATCGCGATGCGTAGTCCCAGCCATACCACGTCATGATCGCGAGAAAGCAGAGCACCGGCAGCGCCATCACGATCCGCAATGCGTGCCGCCAGCGCGTTGTCAGCATCAGCGGTATCACATCGAGCGAAACGAACTGGCCATTCTCATAGGCAAGGCCGAGAAGCAGAAAGGTCATCCATATCAGCAGATAGCGGCACAATTCCTCCGCCCAGATCAGGGAAGCGTTGAAACCGTAGCGCGCAACCACCTGTGCCACCATGACCACAACGATGATCGTCATTATCGTGCCGGCAGCCACGCGCATGGCAGACACGTAAATCTGCACTGCCCGGGTGAGAGGGGAAACTTCTCCCTGCATATCGCTGTTGGACATCCGGCCTCCTCGCCCAACCACTCCCCGCAAATCACCTTGCGGGGAGCCGGTCCGTTGATGGTCGCCCGATCATACTCCGATCAGGCGGGCTGAGCCAGTTAGAGGCTTCGGGCAGCTTTGACGAACTCTCCAATGAGCGGGGACTTCTCGCTCCACTGATCGACGATTGGCGCCACCTTGGCCTGCATTTCGGCCAGGTTTTCGAGCTCGAAAATCTCGACACCCTTCTTGCGGAGTTCGTCGCGGCCGTCATTGTCCTGCGTCTTGGTGTAGGCAAGTGTTGCCGTAACCGACCGGCGGCCCGCTTCGCGCATGGCCTCCTGAAGTTCACCTGAAAGACCGTCGAAAAACGCCTTGTTGACGGTGGTGGTAGAGTGCCACGGGTAGTGGCCGGTAAGGGTGAAGTTCTTGCCGACCTCCCACAGGTTTTCGCCGAGCATGGACGATACGTTGATTTCCACAGCGTCGATGGTCTTGGTCTCCAGCGCTCCGTAAATCTCGCCGTATGGCAGGCCGATAGGGGTTGTGCCGACGGCTTCCCAGATCGCCTTATGCAGCGGCACGGGAACGATGCGCGTCTTCAGTCCGGCAAATTCCGCCACGGTCTTCACCGGCTCACCCACCGAAAGGAAGTGGCGTTGCCCGATGTCAGCTGTTGCCAGTCCAACCAGGCCGGCAGGCTGAAGATCGTCATGAATCTTCTGAACGATCTCCGTCTCGGCAATCGCAGCGAAGTGATCATAGTCCCGGATCAAGAATGGCAGCTGATAGGCATCCAGACCGGGCCGGCCGGTCACAAGCGGAAACAGCACGCCGCTCGAATTGCTCATCTCGATGGTGCCGGCCGTAACGGAATCGAGATTCTGCTTGTCCGTGCCAAGCTGCCGGTTCGGGAAAATCTGGACATCAAAGGCTCCCGGCACCAGTTCCTCCAGCGCTTCGGCAAAGCTGGTGGCGATCTTGTGGCCTGGATGGATTTCGTTGGCCGCATGGGCAAACCGGATCGATTGTGCTGCCGCACGGGCTACCCATGGCATCGCCAGCACGGCACTGCCGGCCAGTGTGGTTTTCATCAGGTTTCTTCTGGTAATCATTTCATTCCTCCCTTTTCGATTGGGTTGTAACGCCTGCTATTCATTTCCTCCCTGCCCCTCACAGTTCTATTGGAGATTGAGAAGCCAAGCCGCATTGTCGCCGATCATCTTGCGGATATCTGCCTTTGACACCTGAAGATCGAGGAGCATGCGAACCATTTGCCGGAAACCTTCCAGGGGACGTGGTGAGCCCTTGAGGCCAAGATCGGAGGACAGCACTGTCCGCTCCACACCGGCGACTTCGATGTAATGCGCGAGGTCCTGCGGCGTGAACTGCAGCGCAGTACCTTCGATGAACATGCAGATCGAATGCTCCAGATAGGCGCCCAATTCCACCAGCGCCCGCATGTCATCATCGCTGCAGTTGACGATGTAAGTGGGATGATTGACCAGCATGCGCTTGACACCCCGCTTGCCTGCCTCATCAAAAACCATGATCAATTCGCTTGCCGGCAGATGCCCACCTGCAAGGATCATGTCGGCTTCGGCAACGATATCGAGAACCTGCTTGGTATCGTCGGAGACCTTGCCATTGGCATCGAGCGCAGAAAGCGGGATCGGGTCGATCATCTTCTTCGCCGTCTTCGGAAAGCTCTTTGCCGCTCCCTCGTACTGCGCAATGTGATTGGCCGCAGAAAGTGTCGGCAGCCAGACGATCTTGGCGCCGATGTTTGCGGCATGGTTTACCGCATGCGGATTGATGCCGCCCGACGCATTGTTGAGAGCAAGGCCGGAGAACAGCCGGACACCGGTGTCCGGCACCAGTTTCTCCAGCATGATGGCATGCGCGACACCGAGGTAGAAATGATCCTTATAGAGCAGCGCCCGAAACTTGGCATCTGCTGCATCAAGCATGGCCTCATGATGATCGAGAATTCTCGGCATCGCCGCCGGTCCGCTGTGGCAATGCAGGTCCACGGCACCGACCAGCAGTTCCGCTACTTCATCATCCCGGTTTGAACCCGTGCTGTCTGTCATGTTCATCTCGTTTCTGCTCTTGGGCCGGTCATCAGGCCTGTTGTCGTCAGGCCTGCTTCGGCATCGGATAGTCGTCTGCGTTGAGAACCCAGCCTTCCTTCAGGGAGAAATCCATGCGCGGCGGACAGAAGATATCGACAAGCTGGTTGCCGCCTTCTTCCATGCCGCGCGTAGTGTGGATTACCGGCGGTGGAATCACGGTTGAGGAAGGCGACTTGCAGAACACGTGCTGGTCTTCCTTCCAGTCGTTCATGTTGACGGTCCACTGCCACCTGAGGTGATGGGTAAACGCGCCGCCCACTGCCAGCGAACACTGCTCGAAATCGTCATGATGGTGCGGCGAAAGTTTGGTGATGTCGCGCGGCCCGACCTGAAGATCGAGGTAGTTGATCATGAAGGTTGTGCATCTGAAAATGCGGCCGAAGCGTCCCGGCTCTTTCGGAACGTCGAGCGAATAGTGACGGATCTTCCAGCCGCCTGGCGGTTCCGGCCAGGGCGTGAACGGCGGTATGTGCGCCCTTGGCTGGTCATAGGCATTCGCATTGGAGCAGAGCGCGGCGAGATCCTCCGACTTGACGCTGAACAGGCGAACCAGCGCACCGCCTTTCGGCATCTCGATCGTACTGTCCCCCGGCGGGACAAAAGCAACGGAAAACCCCGGCACATCGACGGTTTCGCCACCAGCAGTAATTCTGGCAGACTGATCCGGATCGGACAGGATAACGGCATATTCATCCGGCTGCCCCGTCCGCTCAAAGATGCCGCCCTCGGCAGCCTCGCTGTAGGCCAGCACGAAGTTGTTTCCCCGCTGCAGCCAGGTCTTGCCGTTAGCATCGTCGAGTTGCGGCGCCTCATCGTAAAACAGCGCCACCTGCGGCTCGGCAATCAGACCGGTCGCTGCCGGTCCCGCAGCCTTGTTCGTGGTCAATGTCGATCGCGGATCGGACTTGTCATACATTTTTGCTCTTTGCCTCCCCTACACATGAAGAAATTTCGGCAAGGGCAGCCTTCGCCGCCTGCCGCAGAAACCCCTGATCGGAAGCCATCATGAAAGCGCTGGCGCCCTTGGATGCCAGATCGCGCGCATCTTCCTGCGAACCGGTCAGGACACAGACCGGCTTGCCGGCGCCCCTCGCTGCCTTGACGATCTTGTCCGTTGCCTCCTTGACGGAAGCTGCGGCGGGCGATGCCTCGCCATAGGCAACCGTCAGATCGCCCCGACCGATGAAGAAGCCGTCCACGCCTTCCGTCGCGACGATTTCATCGATGAATTCCAGCGCGTGGGGATCCTCGATCATCGCGATAACGCAGACATCACGGTCCTGACCCGCCACGTGATCGGCGATACTTGCCTCTCCGAAACCGCCTGCCCGCGTTGTGTTGGAAAACCCGCGGTGACCGCCTGCATATCGGCAGGCAGCCACCACTTCGCGTGCCTTCGCCGGGCTGTCCACATGAGGAACGAGTACGCCGGCTGCCCCACAATCAAGCACGCTCAAGATCGACGAAGCCAAAGAGTCCGGTACGCGCACGATGCCCGCAATGCCGTAAGCGCGGCAGGCGAGCATCACCGCATCGGTGCTCTCCCTGCCAAACGGCCCATGCTCCTGATCCACAACGACGAAGTTGTAGCCGGCAATCGCCAGTATCTCGGTGGCATGGGTTGTCGGCGTCTTGAGGAATGTTCCGTACAGAAATTCCCCGCTTGCAAAGCGCTGCCTGAACGTAGCTGCACCGGCAGCGCCAGCCGCTTCGACCATGTTTTCCTCCCGGCATTCAAATTCTACTTGTTTCGTTGTACGAAACATATTATCAGTAGACAAAACACTGCTATGAATACGCGGACCTGTCAAGCCCGCCTCGCGGCGCTTCAACAGTCGTGTTGCCGTAGGAAAAAGACAGGGGGCAGCCCATGCCACGCATCAGCGGCGAGACGACTGACGGCATTCAAAGCGTTGTGCTGGCCTTGCGGGTGATCGAGCATCTTGCCCAGTCGCGCCGGCCCATCGGTGTCACCTCGCTTGCAAATGACCTGGGAACAACCAAGAGCCGGATTTACCGCCATCTGCAGACACTGGTTCAGCAGGGTTACATCGTCCGCTCGGAGGAAACCGAACGCTACAAGGTGGGGTCGCGGCTGATCTCGCTCGGCCGTCAGGTTTCCGAAAACAACAGCCTGGTCAACGCAGCGCATTATCCGATGCGTGAACTGTGTGAAACACTGGGGCATTCCTGCGTGCTCAGCCAGATCGAAGAGGAAGGCGCAAGAGTGCTTCTGACAGTGCCCGGCAAATCGTCGATCGAGATCGGCGTCAAGCCGGGATCACTGCTCAAGTTCAACAATTCCGCCCAGGGTAAGATCGTCGCAGCCTTCAGCCCCCAAGCCAAAATCGAACGGATTCTCGCAAGACCGCTGGAGCGCACGACACCAAACACGATTACCGATCCGGCCAAGCTTCGCGAACACCTCGCCATGATCAGGGAGCGTGGATGGGCAACCGCGGCCAATGAATCGGCCATCGGGCTCAATACGCTTGCCTTTCCATTGTTCGACGAGATGGGCGCGGTTGTGGGATCGGTCGCCATTGTCGACCTCGTGCAATTCATCGAGGCTCAACCGAGCGCGGAGCAGATCAGCGAAACCGCCAGGACAGCCCGGCGGATATGGCAGAACCTTGGCTATGCAGGATAGCCGAAGCAAAAAGGGAAGAATCTGATGAAGGAATTTGCGGATAAAGCCGTCATCGTAACCGGTGGATCGCGCGGCATTGGCGCAGAGATCGCCAGGGCCTTTGCAGCCGTCGGTGCCCGTGTCGCGATTGTCTACCGGTCCGGCAAGGAAGCGGCCGAAAACCTGTGCAGCGAAATTGCCGCAGCTGGCGGCGATGCCGTCGCCGTACAGGCAGACATCAGCAAGCCATTGGATGCAAAGCAGGCTGTTGAAAAAGCCGCCAAACAGTTTTCGAAGATCGACATCCTTATCAACGCTGCAGGCATCGGCCCCTATCTGCCCCTGGCCGGCATCACCGAAGAACATTATCGCGACATATTCGATACCAACGTGCTGGGCACGGTGATGATGATCCAGGCAGCAGTACCCCACATGCCGGAAGAAGGCGGACGGATCGTCAACTTCGCTTCAAGGCTCGCCTACAATCCCCTACCCGGCAGTTCGATCTACTCGGCCTCGAAAGCCGCGGTAGTCTGCCTGACGCACACTTATGCACGGGAGCTTGGCGCCAAGAACATTACCGTAAATGCCATCGCCCCCGGGGTCATCGAAACCGACATGACACGCGACATCATCGCCCAGCGCGGTGAAGGCATCATCGCCCAGACACCGCTGCATCGCATCGGCCAGCCGGATGATATCGCGGGCGTTGCCTTGTTCCTTGCCTCATCCGCCTCGAAATGGATCACCGGCCGCACACTGATTGCCGACGGCGGGTTGAACTGAACCCCGAAGGAAGGCAGCACGCCTCAGGCAGCAAATTCTCCGCCAAAGCGGTCGCGCAGCAGGTTCTTCTGCACCTTGCCCATGGTGTTGCGCGGCAGCTCATCAACCACGAACAACCGTTTGGGCTGTTTGAATCGGGCAATCTTGTCGCGGATGGCCTCAAGAATATCCGCTTCGCAAACCGAGGCATCTTTCTGCGGCACCACGGCCGCCACCACCGCCTCGCCGAAGTCAGGATGAGGGATGCCGATCACCGCCGTCTCCAGAACCCCCTCCTGCTCGTCGAGCAGCAATTCAACCTCTTTCGGATAGATGTTGTAGCCGCCCGAGATGATCAGGTCCTTGGCACGCCCGACGATATGCACATAGCCATCCTCGTCGATCTTTCCCAGATCACCGGTGATGAAGAAACCGTCATCGCGGAATTCCTCGCGGGTCTTTTCAGGCATCTGCCAGTAGCCCTTGAAGACGTTCGGTCCCCTGACCTCGATTACACCAATCTCGCCTTGCGCCAGGTCTGCGCCAGTCTCGGGATTGCAGATGCGCAATTCGACATCGGGCAGCGGAAAACCAACCGTTCCAGCCCGCCGCTCCCCGTCATAGGGGTTGGAAGTGTTCATGTTGGTTTCGGTCATGCCGTAGCGTTCGAGAATACGGTGTCCGGTGCGCTCCTCGAACGCCACATGGGTTTCGGCCAGCAGCGGTGCGCTGCCGGAGGTAAACAGCCGCATGTGGCTGACCAGGTCGCGGGTGAAGCCGGCATCGTCCAGCAACCTTGTATAGAAGGTCGGCACGCCCATCATCGACGTCGCATCCGGCAGGTGCTCGATGACAGCATCCGTTTTGAAGCCAGGCAGCCAGATCATCGAACCGCCGGCTGCCGTCACTGTGTTGACTGCAACGAACAGGCCATGAGTGTGGAAGATCGGCAGGGCATGCAGCAGCCGGTCATCTTCGCTGAAGCGCCATACTTCCCTGAGCGTCTCGGCATTCGACAGCAGATTGTCATGGGTGAGCATCGCGCCCTTGGAGCGGCCCGTTGTCCCCGAAGTATAGAGAAAGGCGGCAAGATCATCCGGTCCGCGCGCCACCGTGTCGAACGTCTCCGGCTGGCCCGCAGCCCGGTCTGAAAGCGAGCCGCTGCCATCGGCGGCAAGGGTTTCGAGCACCGCATCCGCATTTTCTGCGATCGGTGCCAGCGCGTCCCTGCCGGAGGGATCGCATACGATCAGCTTCGGCTCGGCATTGCCGACGAAATACTCGACTTCCGCCGGCATGTAGGCGGTATTGAGCGGCAGAAAGACAGCGCCTGCCTGCACACTTGCCGCATAAAGCGCCAGCGCTTCCGGCGACTTGGCGATCTGCACGGCGATCCGGTCGCCTAGCCCGACACCCGCTTCCTTGACCGAATGGGCATAGCGCGCCGCCATCTTCAGGAAGTCCTCATAGGTCAGCACGCCGCCATCCGGCTTGACGAGATACGACCGGTCACTCGCCAGATGCGGTGCGAACAGGGCATCGTAAAGCGTATTAGACATGTTCGGACTTCCCTTCAGCCAGAGCCTGTTCTTCCTGATCCTGTCTTTTCTTCCCCGGTTTTTCCGGGCTCGGCCGCTCGCGCAGCAGGCTGCGGATCGACCGGGAAGTAATGACCTCCCGGCTTTGCGCATACGCCTCGTGGTTGGCCTCCACGGAGTTCAGGTCGTACAGGTAATTGACCATTACACCGCTGGAAGCGGCAATTCCCTTTTCCGACAGATCGGCGCCTGCATGAATTTGTTCCAGCCGGGCGCCATTACCGAGATGAAACCGGGCGACCGGATCAACCGGGTGTCCGTCCGGACGTTTTGCTAGGCAGAGATATTCTGCCGCCAGCCGTTTCAGTTCGGCTGCCTTGTCCGCAAGATCCGCGACGCCCGAGCTGGAAAGAATGGTGCGGACCGCTTCCGCTTGCTGGTGACTGCCATCTTCTCTTTCTTCGGCCTGGCTTGCCAGCCAGCGGTTGAAACCCGGCACCGGCGACAGGGTCACGAAGGTTTTCACATTCGGCAGCGTTCGGCTCAAATCCATCGCCACCTGCTTGATGAGGAAATTGCCGAAGCTGACGCCGGCAAGCCCCTTCTGGCAGTTGGAGATCGAGTAGAACACCGCAGTCGAGGCATCGCTCTCCCCCACCAAAGGCCGGTCCTCGGCCAGCACTTTCTGGATCGAAGCGGGTATCTCGTTGGTCAGCGCGACTTCGACGAAAATCAGCGGCTCGTCCGGCATGGAGGGATGGAAAAAGGCGAAACAGCGCCGGTCGGCAGGAAACAGCCGCCTTCTCAGATCATCCCAATCGTCGATGGCATGTACCGCCTCATATTCGATGATCTTTTCCAGAATGTTGGCAGGCGTCGTCCAGTCGATGCGCCTGAGCACCAGAAAGCCGCGATTGAACCACGAGCCGAACAGATGGCCGAAATCAAGATCTGTACGCTCGAATGCGGGGGTCTCCTTGCGCAGTTTCAGAAGGTCCGCCCGCATGCGCACCAGCATGCCGGTGGCTTCCGGCGCCTGGTTGAGGCGGCGCAGCAATTCCTGGCGCTTCGGCTCCGCCTCAGCGAGAAGCCGTGCAAGGTCCTCGCTGCTGCGTGAAGCCGCATAGGCGTCGTTCGCTACAGCCACCGCGTCGGTATCGACATCGAATTGCTCGGCAAGCAGGGCGAAGAAACCGCGCTTTTTCTCATCCGTCATGCCTTCATAGCGCGCCAGTATCGCTGCGGCGATGCGCGTACCCGAGGCTTCGCCACGCTCCGACAGCAATGCTGCGCATAGCTCTTCCACCGAGCGCTTGTCATCACTTGCCGAACGCCGGTCGCGGCGCTCGAAGATCGACGACAGAAGATCGGTAAGGAAACTGGAACGCGTCATATGCCAGGTCCCATCAGCGCGGTCGGCAGCCAGGTGGCAATGCCGGGAACTAGGCACAAAATGACAATCGCCAACACCATGCACAAGACATAGGGCATCGAGCCGCGCAGTACCGTCTGCAGCGGAATATCCGGTGCAATGCCGTTGATGACGTAGAGGTTTAGCCCCACCGGTGGCGTAATCAGTCCGATTTCCATGTTGATCGTCAGGATAACGGCGAACCAGTAGGGATCGAAGCCTGCCTGCAGGATGATCGGCAGCAGGATAGGCGCTGTCATCAGGATGACAGCCACCGGCGGCAGGAAGAAACCCGCCACCAGCAGAAACAGGTTGATCAGTCCCATCAGCACCCAGCGGTTGACTTCAAGCGTCGAAATCCATTCGGCGATGGACTGGGTGACAAAGGTCGAGGACAGGGTAAAGGCAAACAGTTCGGAAGCCGCGATGATCATCATGATCATGACGGATTCACGCGCGGTATCGCGGAACATGGTGACAATCGGCTTGAGCCGGAACATGCGGTAGATGAGAACGACCAGCACCAGGCAGAACAACGCCCCGACACCGGCGGCCTCCGATGGTGTCGCGACCCCGCCATACAGCACGTAGAGAATACCGGCGATGATCATCAGAAACGGAAACACCCTCGGCAGAACCTCGAACTTCTGCTTCCAGGAATAGCGCTGGGAAAGTTCCGTCAGCGACAGCCCGCTGCGCCAGCAGGAATAGATCGTCCACGCCATGAACAAGCCGGTCAGCATCAGCCCCGGCAGAATGCCGGCAATGAACAACCGCCCGATGGAAGTCTCCGTCGCGATGCCATAAACGATCATGGTGATCGATGGCGGAATGAGAATGCCGAGTGTACCGCCGGCCGCGATGGAACCTGCCGCAATCTCGGACGGGTAGCCGCGCTGGCGCATCTCCGGAATGCCCATCTTGCCGATGGCAGCACACGTTGCCGGCGACGAACCCGACAGCGCTGCAAAGATCGAACAGGCCCCGAGGTTCGACAGCACCAGTCCGCCCGGCACCCGGTTGAGCCAGCGGTCGAGCGCCTCATAGAGGTCCGTTCCGGCAGGACTTGAGGCAACCGCCGCCCCCATCAGCACGAACATCGGGATCGAAACCAGCGCAAATGAGTTGAGCCCGGCGAAGAAGGTTTCGCCGAGAATGTCGAGCGAACTGACGCCGCTGGTCATCAGCAGCGTGCCAGCGGAGACCGCTCCGAGCGCAAAGGCAATCGGCATGCCGGTGGCAAACAGCGCCAGCAGCACGACCAGGATGGCAAGGCCGATTTCGAGCGGACTCATGCGCCACCTCCAGCCGCCGCAGACGGCACATCGGGCTTCATCAGTTCGGCAACAT
>JAGRLQ010000292.1 GCA_020441735.1 Nitratireductor sp. | reverse complement strand
CCAGACGCAAAAACGCCCACCGGGGGAGGAGGATCCGGTGGGCGCTTTGTATTCGGTCCTTGGCTTGGGAGGAGGATAAGCTTTCGGACCTTGTTTTTCCAGGCTGATGGGAGGAGGAGATGCCTGGAAAACTCTAAATTTCTCCCCGGTTTTACTGCCCGGGGTGCAGGTGCGGCTTAGAGGCCGCGTTTTGCCACAAACGGGATATCGGCACGGTTGATGCCGAGATCGTCCAGTTCGCGGTTAGAGAGGGCGCCAAGCTCGTTGACAGTGCGACGATATGAGCGCCAGTTCTTGAATTTGCCGACGATGTTCATCTCAACAATTCCTCGTTCTGGGTTTCACTGATGCTCGATTTTGTTTCGGAGAAACTTGCGTTTCGGCGAACTACTCTCTGCGGTTGATGATTGGAATATAGCTTTGACGTTTACGTCATACCAGTGCAATTCCTGCAACCAAGGCATGCGCTTGCTGCATTGCGGCATTTATTCTGCGGCGCGGAATGAACAAGAAATGTCCCAAATGGATCATTCTTTGGTCAAAGGGCCTAAAAAGGCAGCGTGGATGCCCGTTTGACGGTCAGTTGGCTGTGCAATGCCATGAACCGTGCGCATGACAAAATGATCGGTTTGAACGCTTTTTTCAGTGACGCTGGGGGCGAGTCGGGAATCGCGCGGACCGATTCCCTTGTTGCTTTTCCGGGTGCCGGGGAGAGTTCACGGACCGGCTGGCACGTGGTAGAAATCGTTTCCAGGAATCGGACAGGGTAGGCCGAGGGGCAGGTCTAGGAAACGCATGGCAATCTGGAATCGCAAATCGGCTGTTGCCGCTGCTCTTACCGGCTGGAAGGAGCGCGGGCTGATCGACGGCACGACCTTCGAACGGCTTTCGGCCGATCTTCAAACACAGGCGCCGGCACGCTCCTTTACCGCCATCATCCTGCTGCTCGGCGTCATCTGCATCGCCTTCGGGGTCATGACCTTCGTTGCGGCGAACTGGGATCAGATGTCGAACCTGTTCCGTGTCGGACTGCTCTTTGCGGCACTATGGGCAAGCTGGGGGCTTTCCGTGTGGCTCAAGATGCGGGGGCATTCCTGGGCAGCGCAGCTTTTCGTGCTGCTTGCCTGCGCCATTTTCGGTGCATCGATCATGCTGATCGGCCAGATCTACCAGATTCAGGGCAAGCCGAAAGATGCGGTATGGCTTTGGGCGGTCGGCACGTTTGTGGCGGCTTTCCTGACGCGCTCGGTTCCCGCGCTGGCGCTGGCCGTGATGGCAATTACCGTTTGGGCGCTGATGGATTTCAACCTGTTCGGCAGAGAGGACGGCTTCGAATACGGATTTCTCGCCTACTGGCTGGCGGGCGCTGCCGGCGCTTGGTGGATGGCAAGCCGCTTTACCGCCCATATCCTGATGCTGTCGCTCAGCACCTGGCTGCTTTTCCTGGTCTTCCATCTTGGTGAGATGATGGCGAGCGGGGCCAATCTGACCCCGCTGTTTGCCGTTCTTTTTATTACCTTCGCCCTGATTTCCCTGGCGCTGTACTCGCTTGGGGACAGGCAGTGGTTCAAGGGCTTCGAACCGGCTGCCATCGTGCATCTTTTCCTGCTGGCCGGTGCGCTGGTGTTCTTCTGGTACATGGCGACCGACATGCGCTGGAACGGTGACTGGCGCAGCGTATCGGCAGCAAGCTGGCCAGGGCTTGTGGGCCTGGTAGTGACGGGCATTCTGGCGGGGCTGGGATATCAGCAAAAGAACACGCAGCGCTATGACCTGGCGGTGACCGTTGTCTTTACAGCGCTTGCTGCAGCGCTTTCCCTTGCCTTACAGCGCGTTCCCTTCCTGATGGAGGGTTACATGCTGGCGCTGTCGATCTGGGTCATCCGCATGGGCT
>JAGRLQ010000291.1 GCA_020441735.1 Nitratireductor sp. | reverse complement strand
GCGAAGAACGCCAATTCTACATCAATGGCAAATGGACCAACCCGATCGAGGGAAAGGACTTTCCGGTAATCGATCCCTCGACGGAAGAAGCATGCGCGACGATTTCGCTCGGCGGAGAAGCGGACGCAATATCGGCGATTGCCGCCGCCAGGACCGCTTTCGCCACCTGGTCGCTCTCCACCAAGCAGGAACGGCTCGACCTTCTGCGCAGCATTCTCGATGTCTATGCGAAGAACAGCGATGCCATGGGTGAGGCGATCTCCCAGGAAATGGGCGCCCCCATCGACATGGCGAAAGCTTCCCAATTCGGCGCCGGCTTTGAGCATATCCAGAATTTCATCGACACGCTCGAAGCCTTCGAGTTCGAGGAGGAAAAGCACCCCGGAACTCCCAACGATCGCATTCTGCATGAGCCGATCGGTGTTTGCGGCCTGATTACGCCGTGGAACTGGCCGATGAACCAGATCACCCTGAAAGTGATCCCGGCGCTGGCGGCAGGCTGCACCATGGTGCTGAAACCTTCCGAGCAGTCACCGCTTTCCGGCATCCTGTTCTCGCAGATCCTGCACGAGGCCGGCGTTCCCGCCGGTGTCTACAACATGGTCAATGGCGACGGTCCGGGCGTCGGCACAGTACTTTCCGGCCATCCCGACATCGATATGGTGTCCTTTACCGGCTCGACGCGCGCCGGCATCGCCATCTCCAAGAATGCAGCGGATACAATCAAGCGCGTTTCGCTTGAACTGGGTGGCAAGGGCGCCAACATCGTCTTTGCAGACGCCGACGAAAAGGCGGTCAAGCGTGGTGTGCTGCACTGCTTCAACAATTCCGGCCAGTCCTGCAATGCACCGACCCGCATGCTGGTCGAGCGCTCGCGCTATGACCAGGCGGTCGATGAGGCCCGCGAGACGGCGGAAAAAATGACTGTCAATCTCGCTTCAGAGCCCGGCCGGCATATTGGGCCGGTAGTCAACGAGGCGCAGTTCAACAAGATCCAGGGTCTGATCGAAGCGGGTATCAAGGAAGGCGCAAGACTGGTTGCGGGTGGCATCGGCCGGCCGGAAGGCCTCAACCGCGGCTTCTTCGTGCGCCCGACCGTGTTTACCGATTGCAGCAACGACATGACGGTCATGCGCGAGGAGATTTTCGGCCCCGTGCTCTCCATGATGCCCTTCGACGATGAAGAGGAGGCCATCGCGATTGCCAACGATACACCTTACGGCCTGACCAACTACGTACAGACCCAGGATGGCGCCAAGGCAAACCGGGTTGCCCGCAGGCTGCGCTCCGGCATGGTCGACATGAACGGCAAGTTCCGTTCCTCGCCCTCGCCTTTCGGCGGCTACAAACAGTCCGGCAATGGCCGCGAAGGCGGAAAATGGGGCCTGGAAGAGTATCTTGAAGTCAAGGCAATCGGCGGCTGGGCGCCCGGCGAATAAGGTGTTATCCGGTCTGACCGAAAACGGAGCCTGAGATGAAGCGAGAACCCGCAATCCTTGTCCTTGCCGGATCGATCCGGTCCGGCGCCTACAGCCAGAAAACCGCTGATGCTTATGCAGCGCAACTGGCGACGATGGAATGCGAGGTTACCCGCATCACGCTCACCGACTATCCGTTGCCGATCATGGATGAGGACCTGGAGAAAGAGAAAGGCATACCCGAAAACGCGGTAAAGCTTGCCCGCCAGTTTGCGCGTCATGACGGGATTGTCATGGTAACGCCGGAATATAATGGCTCACTGCCACCGCTTCTGAAAAACGCCATTGACTGGGTAAGCCGGGTTTCCAGCGATGGCGACAAGCCGCTAAAGCCCTATCGCGACAAGCTGGCCCTCGTTGCCTCCTCGTCGGATGGCGCCATGGGCGGTTATTCGGCACTCACCCATTTGCGGCACATTCTGGTACGCCTCGGCATGCAGGTCTTGTCCGAACAAATGGCGCTTGGCCGGGCAGATGTGGCATTTGATGATATGGGCCGGATTTCCGGCAAGCGCGAGGCTGGCATACTGGAAAATGCCTGCCGTTCACTGGTGGAAAAAGCCACCCTGCTCAGGCGGGATTAAACAGGAAAGGCCACAACATGCCGCTGACTGACACCCTGCGAGAAAGACTGATTGTGGCGTTGGATGTTCCGGATGTTGCAGAAGCCCGCAAGGTGGTCGAGACGCTTGAAGGCGAGGTGCGCTTCTTCAAGATCGGCTATCAGCTGGCCTTCGCCGGCGGGCTTGAATTTGCCCGAGAGCTGAAGCGCGATGGCTTCAGGGTCTTTCTCGACATGAAGCTCCTCGATATCGACAATACGGTGGAGAAGGGCGTTGCCAACATCGCGGCGATGGGGTTCGACATGCTGACGGTGCATGCTTATCCCAAGACCATGCGGGCGGCGGTCAGGGCAGCACAGGGTTCCGGCCTGTGCCTGCTGGGCGCGACCGTGCTGACGTCCATGGACGATGCTGATCTTACCGCTGCCGGATATGGGGCCTCCGCCAGCGATCTGGTAATCGCCCGGGCCAGGGATGCAGCAGAGGCAGGCATGGGCGGCATCGTCGCCTCGGCGCAGGAGGCTCAGGCCATTCGCACGGAGATCGGCCCTGAGATGGCGCTGGTAACCCCCGGCATTCGCCCCGCCGGTGCCGATGCAGGCGACCAGAAACGCGTCATGACGCCTGCCAGGGCAATTGCCGCCGGCGCTTCCCATTTGGTGGTTGGCCGCCCGATCGTTGCCGCAAGCGACCGAAAACGGGCGGCAATGGATATTCTCGAAGAGATATCGGGCGTTGCCGCCTGAGGGCAGGCTGACGCTAATACCCTGAATTAAAAGGGTTATCGCACAGATTGCCAAATCGTAATCTGTCGTGAGCCTGCGCTATTCTTGAAAGCGGCTCCTCTCATTCTTACGTAAGAGAAGCGGTGGATGATCTGCCGCGTCCGGCGGAAGATGATCCGCCATCCACTGTTGAGAGGGCCAACACATATGAACACCACTCATACAAGCGGTGCCCCGTACCGGGGTCATCACAACGCCTGGATTCGTCCGGCATGGACCCCGGTGACGATCGCCATGATGATCGTCGGCTTCATGGTCTTCTGGCCGCTCGGCCTTGCCATGCTGGCTTACATCCTCTGGGGTGACAGGCTTGAAGAGTTCAAGTCGGGCGTCAATCGCACCACGGACGGTTTCGCAAGAAACTGGTCTTGCGGCCGCGGTCGTGGTCCGCGTTCCAGCACCGGCAACGTCGCCTTCGACGACTGGCGTGATGCTGAAATCGAGCGCCTGCGCGAAGAACGCCGCAAGCTTGAGGAAATGCGCGCCGAGTTCGAAGCGCATCTTCGCGAACTGCGCCGTGCCAAGGATCAGGATGAGTTCGATGCCTTCATGGCATCCTACAAGGCCGAGACCGGCAACAAGGACGAAGACGACGAAAAACCGTCGAAATCCCGCCGCAAGTCGGTTCCGGATACCTGATCGGTCACACCATACGGTACAATCCACGCAACGGGGTCCATTGGGCCCCGTTTTGCTATTTGGTATCCGATCCCGGTTCCCGGCCGAGGTCTGTGTCTCCTTTGCATCCATCCATCGGAATCGGATAAAGAGCCATCATGGCAAATCGCTTGCTTTCGAAATTCTCGCGCCGGGCGGAGCCCCGCAACCGTGACCGTCACATCGAGGTCGATGGCTGGATGCTGCCGGTGCGCGTCATCGAGCATCCCACATCGCGGCGCATCACGCTGCGATTGCTGCCGGGTGGTGACGGATTGAAGATCACCATGCCGGCCCATGTCAGTGACCATGAACTGGATGAATTTCTCGAACGCAACCGGCAATGGGTTTCGGTCCGCCGTGCCCGTCTGCCGAAAACCGTGGCGCTGGGGGATGGCGCGGTTATCCCTTTCAGGGGCATTGATCACCGCATTATCCATCTCGACCGTCTGCGCGGTGTCGTCGAGGCAAAGCCGGTGGCGGGCGAGGCTTCCCTTCTGGTACCGGGCGATCCGGCGCGTATCGGCCGCCGGGTGGTCGATTTCATGAAGAAACAGGCCCGGGTCGCCTTGGATGAGGCTGTCACGCGCCATGCGGCGGCACTCGACGTCAGGCCGCGCCAGATCCGCATTACCGATACGACATCGCGCTGGGGCTCCTGTTCGTCCACCCGCACGCTTTCCTTTTCCTGGCGCATCATCATGGCGCCGCCGGAAGTGCTGGATTATCTGGCCGCCCACGAGGTGGCGCATCTGCGGGAAATGAACCATTCCGACCGTTTCTGGTCGCATGTGCGTGCCATCTGCCCGGATATGGAAACCCACAAGGCCTGGCTGCGCAAAAACGGCTCCGGCCTGCACGCGATCAGCATCGAAGCGTGAATCCGGTAGACTCCGGGACTTCCCCCATGTTCTAACCGGTCCGCAACCCTGTAGCGGAAAACATTCATGCCTGTTGAGATCAAGATATGTGGTCTTTCCACGCCGGAGGCACTTGAAACCTGCGCCTCCGAGGGTGCGGACATGGCAGGCTTCATCTTCTTCGATAAAAGCCCGCGCAACGTGACGCCGCAACAGGCAGCGTCGCTTGCCGCGCTTGCTCGCGGCTTTCAGCACCCTCTCAAGACGGTAGCCGTTACCGTGGATGCGGAGGATGACAGCCTGGATGCGATTGTGGCGGCCATGAAACCCGATTTCCTGCAATTGCATGGCAGGGAAACGCCACAGCGGGTTGCTGAACTCAAAAAGCGCCACGGCCTGCCGGCGATCAAGGCCTTTGCCATTCGTGAAGCATCGGACCTTGAAAAACTGGTACCTTATGAAGGGATCACCGATCGCTTTCTGCTTGATGCCAAGGCGCCGGAAGGCTCCGATCTGCCGGGCGGCAATGGCATCTCCTTCGACTGGGAGTTGTTGCAGGCGCTTGATACCAAAACGCCATGGATGCTTTCCGGTGGTCTCGATGCGGAAAACATTGCCGAAGCATTGGCGATTTCGGGTGCAACCTCCATCGATGTCTCATCGGGTGTTGAAGCCGCACCCGGTCGAAAAGACATTGCAAAGATTGCCGCTTTCATTAAGACCGTGCGGGATATGCCGCCGGGCGGCAAGAACTACAAAACAGCCGCCGCCGGATAGCGCAGGAGTATGGTGCCGTGAACAAGCAAGCCCAGCCGAATTCTTTCCGTACAGGCCCCAATGAGGCCGGTCATTTCGGCATTTTCGGCGGCCGCTATGTGGCTGAAACCCTGATGCCGCTCATTCTGGAACTGGAGGAAGCCTACAAGGCCGCCAAGCAGGATCCGGAGTTTGCCGCCGAGCTTGCCTATCTCAACAAGCACTACACCGGCCGGCCTTCGCCTCTCTATTTTGCCGAGCGGCTGACGGAGCATCTGGGCGGCGCGAAGATCTACTTCAAGCGCGATGAGCTCAACCACACCGGTTCGCACAAGATCAACAACTGCCTCGGCCAGATCCTGCTCGCCAAGCGCA
>JAGRLQ010000290.1:7507-9762 GCA_020441735.1 Nitratireductor sp. | reverse complement strand
GCATGAAATGGGGCGAGAAGAAATTCGTCACCCCGTCGACAATGCCGTAGAAGCGGTCGAAACCGCGCTGGCGCGGCGTCGGATGATCGACATCGCCAACCCGCCAGGAATCGACTTCCCGCGCCATGAAGTCGCCGGCCACATGCCACTTGCCGGACATCATGGTGCGATAACCCGCTTCCCGTAGCACCTCGGCAATCGTTGCGCTGTCATTACGCAGAAAGCCCTGATAGGCCGGCGTGCCGAGATTGGCACCCATATGGCCGACACCGGCATTGTGCGGATAAAGTCCGGTCAGAAGCGAAGCCCGCGTCGGGCAGCAGCGGGCGCAATTGTACATCGAGGTCATCAGCACGCCGCCACGCGCCAGCGCATCAATGTTGGGCGTTCGGATTTCCGATCCCATGATGCCGAGATCGGCAAAGCCCATGTCGTCGACAAGAATCAGAACCACATTGGGCCGTGCGGCACCGTTTCCCTGCCCAATCTCGGACTGTGCCATTCTATCCTCCCAGTTTCTCCCTCAAATCGTCGGGAAAACGTTTGGCGCCACCGCCATGGTGGATGAAGGCGACTTCCACATCTGCGCCGCACAGAAGCGTTTCGGATCCGTCGGCCTCCCGCCGCAGCACCTCCTGGCGCAGAAAGGAGCGCGCGCCCGTCAGCTTGTTGCGGATCGTCCTGACAATCAGAAGGTCGTCAATGCGCGCCGGCGGGCCGAACTGCAGATTCATCCGGTGAATGGCAAAGGCCGACTTGTCTTCTTCCAGATCGGTGTGGAAGACCCGCAAATGCCGCAGCCATTCGGTGCGCGAGCGCTCCATGTATTTGAGATAATTCGAGTGATAGACGACGCCGGAAAAATCCGTGTCCTCGTAATAGACGCGCACTTCCATCTCGTGGCCAAGTCCGCGCTCATCGTCGATCAGCCGGTTGGCAAGCTCCGCCTTTTCGCGTGCCGGGTTTACGTCTGGTGGATTGCTCATTGCCGCTGCCGTCCTGCCGATGCCGCTTTGCCGGTCAGGTTTTTGTGCCACGACGGATTGCCGCTCACAAGCCCGCAATCGGTTCTTTGTTGCGGCGGCAGGCGATATTTCAGAACCGCAGTTCAAAACGCTGTTCGCGCACACCGCCCGACCACTGATCGACCTGCGATTCCGTCACCAGTTGAAAGCCACTGCGCTCATAGAGTTTTCTTGCTGCTTCCAGCCCGGCGAACGTAGTCAGATAAACACCGGCAAAACCGTTCGATCTGGCATGGGAAATCGCAGCATCGATCAACTGCCCGCCCAAGCCTTCGCCTGCATAGGCTTCATCGACAATGAACCAGCGCAGATGGGCAAGACCATCTTCGTCATCCGGCGCTTGCAGCGAGACTGTACCCTTCAGCCGCGCATCGTCCAGCCAGACATTGCGCATGAAATCCCTGCCTTCCCGGAATCCCAGAAGAAAATCGGCAAGTTCCAGCGCCACCTTGGCCTCGAACGGCAGACCGAAACCCCAGTGTTTGGCATAATAATCGGCGTGCAGCCGGACGACTTCAGCGATCAGCCGGGGACGGTATGCATCCCTCACCTAATCATCCCCGTCTCCGTCGAACATGCCCAGCTGCGCAGCGGTCATGTTGGCCGGTGCCGTCAGTCCGAGATGTTTCCATGCATTGGCTGTCAGAATGCGGCCGCGCGGCGTTCGCTGGATAAAGCCTTGCTGGATCAGATAGGGCTCGATGATATCCTCGATGGCATCGCGAGGTTCGGAGAGTGCCGCGGCAATGGTTTCAATCCCCACCGGCCCGCCACCGAAATTGCGTGCGATCTGGTTGAGGTAGCGTGCATCCAGCTGATCGAGCCCCATCGCATCGACCTCGAGCCGCGTCAGCGCCGCATCGGCGACTTTCGCATCGACGATCTCGGCGCCGGCAACATTGGCAAAATCGCGCACCCGCCGGAGCAGCCGCCCGGCAATCCTCGGTGTGCCGCGCGAGCGCCGGGCAATCTCTGTTGCACCATCGGCAGCAAGCGGCAGGCCCATGATCCGTGCACCCCGGGTAACGATCTGCTCGAGTTCCTCCACCTCATAGAAATTCAACCGAACCGGAATGCCGAACCGGTCACGCAGCGGCGTCGTCAGCAGCCCGAGCCGCGTCGTCGCTGCTACCAGCGTGAACTTCGCCAGATCGATCTTCACCGACCGCGCGGCGGGCCCTTCGCCGATGATCAGGTCAAGCTGGTAATCCTCCATCGCCGGATAGAGGA
>JAGRLQ010000290.1:0-7478 GCA_020441735.1 Nitratireductor sp. | reverse complement strand
CGGTGAATTTCGTCGATGAACAACACATCGCGCTCTTCAAGGTTGGTCAGCAGCGCCGCAAGATCACCCGCCTTGGCGATTACCGGACCGGAGGTGGCGCGGAAATTGACACCCAGTTCCTTCGCCATGATCTGCGCCAGCGTTGTCTTGCCGAGTCCCGGCGGGCCGACGAACAGCACATGGTCAAGTGCCTCGCCGCGCTGTTTGGCAGCCTCGATGAAAACCTTGAGGTTTTCCCGCGCCTGGCGCTGGCCGGTGAAATCGTCGAGCGATTGCGGCCGCAGCGACAGATCGAGATCGGCAGCCGCATCCTCGTCGCGCTTTTCACCATGGATGATGCGCCCGGTGGCGTCGGTTTGGTTCATGGCCTACCCATGCCCCAGCTATTGCGAAATGCCAAGCGCCTCACCCTGCCAGCTCCTTCAGCCCCAGCCGGATCAATTGCGCACTGTCGGCATCCTCGCCGGCATCCTTGATGACGCGCGCCACCGCACCGGAAGCCTGCTGCGAGGAATAGCCCAGATTGGTCAGCGCAGAGACGGCATCGGCCACATTGGAAGAGGCATGCCCTGATCCGATATCGGACTGCAGCCCGATTTCGGCTGCAGCCGCGCCCGAATAGGCCGGTGCCTTGTCCCGCAGTTCGGCAACAATGCGGCCCGCCACCTTTGGCCCGACGCCCGGTGCGCGCGCAACCATCGACTTGTCCTGAAGCGCGATGGCCGACGCCAGATCGGATGGCGACAGGGTCGACTGGATCGCCAGCGCAACCTTCGCTCCCACGCCCTGCACGCTTTGCAGCAGCCGGAACCAGTCACGCTCCAGATCATCGCGGAAGCCGTAAAGCCGGATCACGTCTTCGCGCACATAGGTTTCGATCGACAAGGTCAGCGGCTCGCCAATGCCGGGCAGGCCCTGCAGCGTTCGTGACGAACAATGCGCCACGTAGCCGACGCCATTGACGTCGATGATGACGTGATCCTCACCGATGGAATCGAGAATGCCCTTCAGCTTGCCGATCATCGGATTTCACCTCCGGGTACGAGCAGTTCAACACCGGGAAAATAATGCCGGTAGACAGCTACATCACGAGTAAGGATCGCATATCCTGCAACCGCCGCATGCGCACCAATCAGAAAGTCAGGCAGCGTTCTGGTTCGCGTACCACCGGCTTGCCGGTACCTGAAATGCGCAATGCCAGCCTCTCGTGCTGCTTCGAATGGCAGGTCAACGCGAGCGAGATTGAGATCGGAAAAGAAACGTTGCTGATCGTCGCCATTGGCAAACTCCGGAGCGACTTCCGACCATACGATTGGATTGACGGCAGACCGGTCCGCCATGCTTTCGCTACGGATCATCGCAATGACCGCATCGGCGTGACGCGTATCGTTGATCACATCGATGATGACGTTGGAATCAATCAGCGTCTTCACTGAAGCCACCCGGCTGGTCCTCTTTCAGTGGAAGCGGGATATCCCGGTCGCGAATAAGGGCCATATACTCTTCCGTACCCAGCCCGATGCGACCGGTACCGCGAAACCGCTCGATCGCCCGGTCGAACATCAGTTCCTTTGCGCTTTTGTCTTCTGCCTTGGGCTCCAGTCGCACGGCATCGCGATCCTCCACAAACTCCACCTCGCTGCCCGGCCCGATACCGAGCCGCTCGCGAATATGCTTTGGAATGGTCACCTGACCCTTTTCGGTAACGCGCATGACAGCGCTCCTCAAAAGTAATACCTGAGCGGTATTACTTTCATGAAAAAGAGAACAAGTCAAGAACAAACAAAACTGGAGCCGTCAGGCAACAGCGTTCTTTTTATCCAAAAGCTGCCGGATTTCCCCGATCAGCCGGTCGCGGCTTTGCGACAGTCCCTTGTAGGAAAGCTGTGTTTCATCGAGCCGCTCCAGCGAGGCAATGAAGCCCTCACCGATCCGGGCGCGATCAGGATCACGTTTCAGCGCCTCGAACGGATCCACATGAATGCGCACGGTAAACAGAATGTCGCCGCTTTGCGGCAGCTTGCGCAGGGTCTGGTACTCCACCCGCAGAAAGATGCCGGCATCGAAGTCCCGTTTCCTCAGATGCTCTGCCGCCCGGTCGTCGTGGAAGAGTTCATCATCGGAATAGACCGACCAGTTCATCCGCCTGACCGGCTGGTCGACCAGCAACTGGTCGAAGATGCGCTCGATCAGCAGGGCATTGCGCGTACCCGCGGCAAAACCCGGTACCGGTGCATGAACCTCGGCAATGACCTTGCCGAATTTCTCCATCAGCGACCAGGAAGAGGGAAAGCACAGCGCGGCCGCTGCAAGCCGCCAGCCGGCCTCCCCCTTTCGCATCAGCACGAGGTCTTCCTGAACCAGTTTCGAAGCCGTCAGCAGCGGCGGCTCTCCGGTTTCGAGTGAAACGGTATGCGTCCCCGCACGCACTTCTCTCTCACCAACACGGTGCGTATCGCCATGATGGGCGTGCAGATTGTCGAGCAGAAGCGAAAGCGCCTCGGCCTGGGCCGCTTCGGTACCGGCTTCAGCAGCAAACACCCTGTCCGGATAGACTTCCCGCAGCCGGGCCTTTTCATCGAGATAGGCATCGAGCCGGTCATCGACTTCCAGCCATTCGGCAAGATCGAGCGGTGAAAGCCCGATACGGAACAGCGGATGGGAGCCATCATAGGGAGTGTGTTTCATGGAACGCTTCAGCCGGATTTCACAACGCGGCAACCCTGCGCGCCAGCGCCGCCGCACCGCGATTACTTGCATGGCAGATGGCGATTGCCAATGCATCCGCCGCGTCGTCACTGTCGAATCGGGCCTTGGGCAAAAGCGTCGAAACCATCATGCGTATCTGCCGCTTGTCGCCATGGCCGACACCGATCACCGATTTCTTGACTGCGTTCGGCGCGTATTCTGAAACCGGCAATCCGGCCAGCGCCGGTACCAGCATCGCAATCCCCCGCGCCTGGCCGAGCTTCAGGGTTGCGGAAGCATCGCGGTTGACGAAGGTCGACTCCACCGCCGCTTCCTGCGGCATGTATTCATGGATCACCGAGGAAAGCCCGTCATGCAACTGGCAAAGCCTGGAAGCAAGCGCCAGCGCCGCATCGGAACGAACCGTACCGGCAGCGACAAACCGCAGTGACGTACCCGCCACCTCGATGATGCCCCAGCCGGTCTGCCGCAGCCCCGGATCAATGCCTGCAATACGAATCGTCTCCGTCATCCCTCTACCCTAGCCCGTTTCCCGGCAACCTGCATAGAAAATGTGAACAAACCGGAAACGAAATTGGCCGCGTCTGGCCACAGCAATACGGCTTGTCTGGGCATATTGCACCCGCTCGAACCCGCCTACTCCTGTTGTGTGATAACGCAACTGGCCGACCTCTATGCATTTTCAGGCTACCAGATCATTCTGGTGGCCTGTCTCATTGCAGGCCTGGTGCGCGGTTTTGCCGGTTTCGGCACGTCGATGATCCTAATGCCGGTCATCGCGGCTGTTTATTCACCGCAAACGGCTGTCGTGCTCGTGTTCCTGATTGATGCCACCGCGGCAATTCCCGTCGTCATTCCCGAACTCCGCCGGGTCGAGTGGAAAAGCCTGCTGCCGGGTTTCGTCGGCTTTCTCGCCGTCCTGCCACTGGGGCTCGCCGTGTTGAAGTTTGGTGATCCTGTCGCCTTGCGGTGGGCGCTGGCAGCGCTCATCATCCTCTCGGTCGCCGTTCTTTGGTCCGGCTGGCGCTATCATGGTCCGCGCAGCCGTGCCGTTGATGCAGCGGTCGGCGGAGTGGCCGGCTTCACCGGTGGCGCTTGCGGCCTGCCCGGGCCGCCTGCAATCGTCTATTGGATGGCCGCCCAACTGAAGGCCGCCACGGTACGGGCAAACACCATGGTGTTTCTCTATCTGACGGACTGCGCCCTTGGTGCAGGCCTGATCCTGGCGGGCATTCTGACCATGGACGGGGTTATCAAGGGGATCGGCGCCATGCCGTTTTACCTGGCAGGCCTCCTGATTGGCGCGCGCGGTTTCGGATTGGCAAGTGAGACCGGCTATCGCCGCATCGCCTTCCTGATCATCCTGGTCGCGGCGGTTACCTCGCTGCCACTCTTCGACGCCGTGCTGCGATAATCTAGGGAGTTTCCTCGACCTCCGGCAGCCGGCCGACCGGCTGCACCAGCGCAAGGCCTGCCAGCATCAGCGCCACCGCCAGCCAGACCCAGGCCGAATAGCTCTCGCCGAGAAACAGCATCGAATTGGTGATACCGGCAAGCGTCACGATATAAGAAATCTGCGCGGTGAACACGACACCGGCAAAACCCACGAGCCAGATATAGCCCGAATAGGCAATGAGATGGGCAATAGCCGTTCCTGCCATGGCCCATTCCGGTGCCTGCCATGGTTTGAACAGATCAATCCACTGCCCGCTTGCAACCGTCAGCGGCGTGATGAGGCAAAGCCCGATAACCGAGGCGCCCCAAAGGGCTGCCAGTGGGTTGAGTCGGCGCGGCGCCTGCATGGCAACGTAATTGCCTTCGATGCCGTAACAGAACGGTGCAATCAGTGCGATGAAAACCCAGACCGTCAGCCCGGCAGCAGGCAGGCTTGCTTCCGGCAGCGCAATCAGCAGCATGGCGGAAACCCCCAGTACCACGCCCAGCGATCGGGAAAGCCGGAACCGCTCATTACCAATCAGCAACGCAATGATGAGCGAGAACATCGGCACGGTGGTAATCGCCACCGCCATGATGCCCGCAGGCAGTCTTGCCGCCGCAAGGTAGGAAAACGAATTCGGCAGCACTGTGCCGATAAGCGCAACACCTGAATAGAAAACAAGATGCCGCCGGTCGAGCGGCACGCGGATCCGCTTGATGGCGATGATCACCCCAAGCAGGACCACGGCATAAAGGAATTGCCAGAAGATCAGGCCGAAGGGTTGGTAGCCGGTGGAGACCGCTATCTTGGTCAATGGCTGGGTGGTACCCCAGGCAAAGCCGAAGATGAGCAAACCGCCAAAGGCCAGCAGCGAGTGGAACCGTTCCACGCTGCCGTCCCTCAGGCCGACAGTTTTTCCATCTCCTCATCGGAAATGTCGAAATTGGCGAACACGTTCTGGACGTCATCGTCCTCTTCCAGCGCGCCGACCAGTTTCATCAGCGTACCGGCCTTGTCGCCGTCGACCGGCGTGAGGTTCTGCGGCTTCCAGATCAGGTTGACCGACTCTGCCTCACCCAGACTGTCCTCGAGTGCCTTGGAGACTTCGCCGACATCCTCGAAAGCACACAGAATTGTGTGGCCTTCCTCTTCATCGCTTTCCACGTCCTCGGCACCTGCCTCGATCGCAGCTTCCATCACCGCATCGTCCGAACCGGCCGAGAACGGATATTGGATCTCACCCTTGCGGTCGAACATGAAGGAGACCGAGCCGGTCTCGCCCAATGCACCGCCGAACTTGGTGAAGGCTGCCCGCACATTAGAGGCCGAGCGGTTGAGATTGTCCGTCAGGCATTCGACGATCACCGCAACGCCGCCGGGGCCATAGCCCTCATAGCGCATTTCCTTGTAGTCCTCGCCATCACCGCCGGCGCCCTTGTTCATGGCGCGCTGGATGTTGTCCTTCGGCATCGACTGGCCCTTGGCGTTCTGGATCGCCAGGCGCAGGCGCGGGTTCATGTCCGGATCGGTCACACCGCCGCCCATTTTCACCGCCACGGTGATTTCCTTCGACAGGCGCGAAAACAGTTTCGAGCGGGCGGCGTCCGCGCGCCCTTTCTTGTGCATGATATTCTTGAATTTTGAATGGCCGGCCACGGCACACCTCGTACAACTGTATTGTTTGAAAAATCGCGGCGCTTATAAACGCCAAACCCGTTCCTCGTCCAGACAGGTACGGAATAAAGAGGAAGCATCAATGAGCAAACCCGAGCCCCTTCCGCCCCTGCCCTGGCATGGTGGCTGCCAGTGCGGACAGGTGCGCTACACGCTCACTGCATGGCCGCTGACGCTTTATGCGTGCCATTGTACAGAGTGCCAGAAACAGTCAGCCAGCATGCACGGCCTCTCCCTGCTGGCGCCGCGCAACGCGCTTGAGATCAGCGGCGAAATGAAAGTCTGGCAGCGGCCTACCGATTCCGGCAACACGACGAATTGTCATTTCTGCCCGCAATGCGGCACCCGGCTCTATCACCACGGCACCCATCGCCGGGAGCCCGAAGCCGTCGTCAGCATCAAGGGCGGGTCGCTCGATCACATTCGCCTGCTCGAGCCCGTTGGCCATATCTGGCTGAAATCATCTCAGGCAGGCTTCCGCGGTGATCCTTCGGCAATGCGTTTCGAAGGTCAGCCGGAAGACTATCAGCCGTTATATGATGCGTTTGCCCGGCGCTATCCCGGCGCTTCCACCCTCAAGGGTTGAAAATTATCTGACACTTTGCACATACTACCGATGTCAGTTCGAGCCTGCCGGAAGGACAGGCGAGCGGGAGGGTCTGCAGAATGAAAAGCATCCGGATCATTTGCTGCCTGACCGCAGCGGCAGTTTCAGTCATGCTGCTCTCGCTACCCGTTGCCGAAGCCAAGCAACGCTACATTGCCAAACGGCCCGGCGAGGTCATCTTCCTGCGCGGCCTTGCCAACATCTTCTCCCTCGGTCTCGACACCCTGTCGGATGAGCTGAAGAAATACGGCGTCTACAGCTATGTCCACAATCACAAGGCGTGGGAGAAGGTCGGCCAGCAACTCATTGCCAAGAGCCGCAAGGGCCAATTGTCCTACCCCGTCATCATCATCGGCCATTCCCTTGGCGCCGGCGCTTCGCCGAAGCTTGCCACCATGCTGGGCCGCGAGGGCATCGCCGTACAATACATGGTCATGCTGGATGCCGTCGAACCCCTGCCGGTGACCAACTACGTTCAGGATGCCGTCAACTTCTACCTGCCGAAGCGGCGCGGACAGAACCTGATCACGCCCTCCGGCAATTTTGGCGGCAAGTTCGCCAACATCAATGTCAAGGAACGCCTGCAGGGCATCGACCATTTCAATATCGACGAAAACGAAATTCTGCGCGGCCAGATGACCAAGCATATTTTCGAACTGATCGAGGCCGAGGAAGCCGAATTGAAGAGCGAAGGCCGCTGAGGCTGCCGGCGATCGCCCACAATCAGCGTAGCCGTCTGACAGCCTGTTTCACTCTGCGCCAGTGCCGAATAATTAGGCAGTCCGCAAACAGCCATGGCGCAACAGGAACATTGCCTGTTTTATTTTCTCTAAATAAATCAATTGAATAATAGAGAAATAAAGTTGTCCACGGTGTCGTTTTTTGACACTCCGGTAGCTGCAATCTACGACCATTGTACTACGTCTTCCGGCCAATCCGCCGCAGCAACCTATCCTGCTGCACTGATTGGCCAGCAGCTTGCAACGACCAGATGGCGGACCAACCGGCACACAACATCAATACTGGGAGAAATTGCATGGCAGAATCTGA
>JAGRLQ010000037.1 GCA_020441735.1 Nitratireductor sp. | reverse complement strand
AAGATCGACGGATCGGGGTGGTCGAACAGGATCGCCCCGATTGGGCAGTAATCGCGCAGATCGTATTTCACCGGTGCGTAATTGCCGTGCCAGGCGACCACGTCGAGCGGCGAATGGCCGATCTTCGTCTCATGGAACTGCCCGCACCATTTGATGGTAACCGTACTCGGCACTTCCCGATCTTCATACCATGCGACCGGGGTCTTGAAGTCGCGCCGGTTGGCCATGCAGTTCGCGCCGATCGGCCCGCGCCCCGGCAATTCGAACTTCTGGCCGTAATTTTCACAGACGAAACCGCGTGCCGGCCCCTCGACCAGTTCCACCCGGTAGAGCAGTCCCCGCGGGATAACGGCTATTTCCTTCGGCTCGAGATCGATGATGCCGAGCTCGGTGCAGAACCGCAGCCGACCTTCCTGGGGCACGACGAGAAGCTCGGAATCGGCTGAATAGAAATAGCTGTCCACCATGGATTCAGTGACCAGATAGATGTGGGTGGCCATGCCGACCTGGGTGTTGACGTCGCCAGCCGTGGTCATGGTGCGCATGCCCGTCAGCCAGGTGAGTTTCTCGTCACCATGGGGCACCGGGTCCCAACGGTATTGCCCGAGTGAGATCACGTCGGGATCGACATTCGGCGCCGATTTCCAATAAGGCAGGTCGATTTTTTCGTAGCGGTGGGAATGCTTCACCGAGGGGCGGATGCGGTAGCACCAGGTCCGCTCGTTCTGGTGGCTTGGTGCGGTAAATGCCGTACCGGTCAACTGCTCGCCATAAAGCCCGTAATTGCACTTCTGCGGGCTGTTCATGCCCTTGGGCAGCGCGCCCGGCAGCGCCTCGGTTTCAAAATCATTGCCGAAACCCGGCATGTAGCCTTCCAGAATGGCGCTCCGGGTGGCCGCTTCGGCTTCCGGTTTCGTTTTGTCGAGCATGTAATCCTCCGTGGACGGTCCGCAATTGCAGTTGCTGGCCAAATTAGTTACATCAGTAACTATCCAGAATGTAACTATCAAGGGCAAACATGGCAGGCGGGAAAAAAGATGGGGCGTTCGAGCTCGAAGGCTTCATACCCTTCCGGCTCAATCGGGCAGCAGAATGCGTCAGTCTCGATTTTGCGAAACTCTACCGCAGGGCATACGGCATGACCCGCCCGCAATGGCGCACGCTTGCCAATCTGGGCCAGCATGGCCGCCTGACCGCAAGGCAGGTTTGCGATCTTTCCATGCAGCACAAGACCAAGGTCAGCCGAGCCGTGGCAGATCTTGAAGCGCGAAAATGGCTGAAGCGCACCGTCAATCCGGAGGACAGGCGCGAGGAATGGCTGGAACTGACGGCGAAGGGCAGGGCCGTGTTCGGCGAGCTTTCCTCACTTGGGCAAGAGCAGGATCAGAAACTGCGGGAAGCCTTGGGCGCGCAGAATGCCAAGGCTCTGGAAACAGCGCTGGCCGCACTGGAGAAGTTGAGCGGCCGCTAGTGGTGCAGGATCAATGCTGGTCCAATGGCTCCGGCGTATCGCCCCATTCGGCGGTTTCATCCTCCATGCTGCGGGGATCGAGCGCGGAGGTTTCCGGCGTCGCATAGCGTCCGGGCATCATGCCGACATAATCCGACTTCTCTTCTTCCGGGACAGCCTTTTCCTGGCTGATGCGCACCGCAGCATAGACGAGGATCAGAATATGTGCCGACAGCGTTGTGATGAACAGACCCTGCTTCGGCAGCGCGCCCATGATCCAGCCTGACAGGATCGGACCGGCAATCCCGCCGATACCATACATCAGCAGCAAGCCGCCGCTGACCTTGATAAAGGCTCCTGGCGCCGCCTTGTCGCTCGCATGAGCGATGATGATCGGATAGACGGTGTAGATGGCCGCTCCGAAGACCGTGGCGGCGATCAGCACCGGCAGGGCCTGGTCCGGCTGCAGGACAACGAAATAGATATCAACAGCCAGCGCCATTACGGCCACGCCCATCAGAACCAGCCGCCGGTCGAACTTGTCGGAGAGATAACCGACGGGGATTTGCATCGCCGCACCGGCCAGGATCGGCAGGCTCATCATCAGCGCGATCGTGGCAGTGCCGAGGCTGAGGTTTTCGCCAAAGACCGCGCCAAGCGTGCCATAGGCGGAGTTGGATGCACCGATCAGAAAGGCGGCAGCAAAGGCAATCGGCGAGTTGCGCCACAATGCTTTCAGGTCGAGCCCCGTTTCGACCAGCGGCTTGGGCGCGCTGGCCGTTGAAACCGCAGTCGGCAGCACGGCAAGCGCATAGAAGATGGCGGCAAGCACAAACAGGACATGATTGGCCGGATTTCCCAGCGGGATCATCATCTGTCCTGCCATGACGGCTGCGAGATTTGCCATCGAATACAGGGCGAATACCCGGCCACGATAGCGGTCTTCGGCCCGCTCGTTGAGCCAGCTTTCGACGATCATCGCAGCACCGGCAAAGCAGAACCCTGTTGCTGCCCGTAGAATGATCCAGCCTGCGGGATTGATGAACAGCAGGGTCAGCAGGACGGAGATGACGCAGACCGCCGCCATTGCCCCGAAGGTGCGAATATGACCTACTCGCCGAACAAGGCGCGGCGTGTAGATGCATCCGGCAATGTAGCCGATGGCCCAGCCGGTTCCCAATAAGCCGAGGCTGAGGGTGGGAAAGGCTTCAAGCGAGCCGCGAAGTGGCAATACCAGACCCTGGATGCCACCGGCCACCATCAGGAAGACGGAGCCGAGCATGATCGCGAAAATGGGCAGCAGGTGGTGTCGCATAGGCCGCCCCTAGCAGTTTTGGCGGCAGACCGGAAGACCGCGTTACAGCCGGTCGCGCAGGGAAAACCACGTCATGGCGGCAACCAGCATCGGATAGCGCAGCAGCGTTCCACCGGGAAAACGAGGCGTGTCCATCTCTGCCATCAGGTCGAAACGCGAGGCCTGTCCGTTGATGGCCTCCGCGGCGATTTTGCCCGCAAGGGTTGCCAGTGCCACGCCATGTCCCGAATAGCCGGTACAGGTAAGGATGTTCCCGGCGATCCGCTGAAAGAGCGGCATCCGCTTGACCGTTACCGCCAGCGTTCCACCCCAGCCGTAATCGATCTTCAGGGGTTCACTCTGGGGGAAAATCTCCAGCATCGGCTTTCGCACGAATGCCTTGATGTCGGCTGGAAAACGGTAGCCGTAATTCTCGCCGCCGCCGAACAGCAGGCGGTTGTCATGGGTCATGCGGAAGTAGTTGATGACGAATTTCGAATCGGCGACCGCTGCAACTGTCGGCATGATGGCTTCCCGCTGTGCTGCCGTAAGCGGTTCGGTCGCGATGACGAAATTGTTGATCGGCAGCACGCGCTTGGCAACGCGTTTTTGCAGCGTACCGAGATAGCCGTTGCAGGCATAGACCAGGTGGCTGGCGCGGATTTCACCTTGCGCCGTCTTCACAGATACATCGGGGCCCTCCATCACGGAAAGAACCTCGGAGTTCTCGAAAAGCGTGGCACCGGCTGATTCCGCCAGCCCGGCAATTCCAAGCGTCAGCGCCAGCGGATTGATGTGAAAGGCACCCGTGTCCAGCGTGCCGCCGAAATACCTTTCACTGCGGACCAGCGCACGCATCTCTTCCTGATCGACAAAGCGGATTTCGTCATAGCCGTATTCCGTATTGAGCTTCTCCGCGTACTCACGGCTTTCGGAAACATAGCCGCGCTTGTGATCGGCGTGCAGAATGCCGTTTTCGATGTGGCATTCGAATTCGCCTTCGGCGGCCAGCGTTCGAACCAGCGCCTTGGCTTCTTCGGCGATCTCCCAGTAATGCCGGGCATTTTGCTTGCCGTAGTGTTTTTCCAGATAGTCCTGATCGAGCCGCTGGCCGGTTCCTACCTGACCGCCATTGCGCCCCGATGCGCCCCAGCCGATGCGGTGCGCTTCGACAACGGCAACCTTGTAGCCGGCCTTGGAAAGATGCAGCGCAGCCGAAAGCCCGGTCAATCCGCCACCGATGATGCAGACATCGAAGCGGGCTTCGCCGGCAAGCGATGCACGCGGCGGTGGTGCATCGGTTATCGCCGCATACCATGAGGCAGGGTAGACACCCTGCCGGTCGTTTGAATGCAGAAGATTGATACTGGTCATGATGGGCACTGCCCCGCGATCCCGAACCGGAATGCTAGACGTTCAGCAGCAGATGCTCGCGCTCCCAGGGGCTGATCACCTTCAGATAATCCTCGAACTCGCGAAACTTGGTGTGCTGGTACATGTTGCAGAAGTCCTCGCCCAGCACCTTGCGCACTTCCTTGTAGCGGTCGAGTTGCTTCAGCCCTTCGAACATCTCCCGCGGCAGGGCGTGCGGCAGGGAATAGGCATCACCTGTGACGGCATCACGCGGCGCAATTTTTCGTGTCATGCCGAGATAGCCGCAGGCCAGGCAGGCTGCGAGCGCCAGATACGGATTGGTGTCCATGCCGACAACGCGGTTTTCCACCCGCCGTGCTTCCGGTCCGGAAGTCGGAATCCTGAGACCCGTGGAGCGGTTGTCATAGCCCCATTCCAGATTGATGGGTGCCGAGACGCCCGGCACGAGACGGCGGTATGAATTCACATACGGCGCCAGCAGTGAAATCACCGAAATCAGATATTGCTGCTGCCCGCCGATGAACCAGTGGAACAGCTCGCTCGGGCTTCCATCCGCATTGCTGAAGATGTTGTCGCCGGTCTTGCGGCTGACCACGGACTGGTGGATGTGCATCGCGCTGCCCGGCTCGTCCTCGATCGGCTTGGCCATGAACGTGGCATAGCAATTGTGCCGCAGAGCCGCCTCGCGGACCGTCCGCTTGAAGAAGAAGACCTGATCTGCCAGCAGTAGCGGGTCGCCGTGATTGAGGTTGATCTCGATCTGGCCGGCGCCACCTTCCTGGATGATGGTATCGATTTCGATGCCCTGGGCCTCGGCGAAATCGTAGATGGTGTCGATGACGGCGGTGTATTCGTCGATGGCCGCGATCGAATAGGATTGCCGGCCAGCGCCCTGTCGGCCGGAACGGCCCACCGGAGGTTCGAGCGGGAAATCCGGGTCGATGTTCGGCTTGGTAAGATAAAATTCCAGTTCCGGCGCCGCCACTGGCTCCCAGCCCTTGCGCTTGTAGAGGTCGAGCACCCGCTTCAGCACGTAACGCGGCGACAGCGGGACGGGATCGCCGTCCAGCGTCTCCATATCGTGAATGATCTGGACGGTAACATCATCGGCCCAGGGAGAAGCGACTGCTGTTTTGAGATCCGGCACCAGCACCATGTCGCGTTCGGTCCAGGATTCCTCGGTATCATAGTCGGAATATTCGCCGGTAATGGTCTGGTAGAAGATGGAGACCGGCAGAAAGGAGCGCTTGGTGTCGATGAACTTGCGTGCCGGCATGACCTTGCCACGGGCAATGCCCGCAAAGTCGCTGATCACGCATTCGACTTCCTCAACCTCGCGTCCGTCCAGCCATTCCTGTGCAGCAGCCGGCAGCTTTTCCGCCCACTGATCGATTTCACGTTTTTTCATGCTTGTTTCCAGGGACAAGGATTGCAGCCGTTGATCCGGCCACCTGCCATAATCGCCAATTCACAGCACGGGCGCAAGAAAAACCGGGAAGCATGAGGGGCTGCTGTATTTACCCATTGTTGAAACGGCACTTGTCGCTTGCGTCAAAATCGTCTTAACTTCCGGAAGGAGAGAGCTGTCTGAACCGGCGGTTCACTGCTGTCACAAACAGAAAACGGCAACAGGGTGCAGTAAATGAAGTACACGATCAAACTCACTGCGATGGCAACTGCGGTTTCGGTGGTGGCCACGGCGGCCATGGCCGAGGAAGTTCGGATATACAACTGGTCCGACTACATTGATGAATCGATTTTGGAGGATTTTACCAAGGAAACCGGCATCGACGTCACCTATGACGTCTTCGACTCCAATGAGGTGCTGGAAACCAAGCTGCTGGCGGGCGGTACCGGCTACGACATCGTCGTGCCGACGGGTTCCTTCCTTTCGCGCCAGATTGAGGCCGGTGTATTCCAGAAGCTCGACAAGTCGAAACTGCCCAATCTGAAAAATATGTGGGCGGAAGTGGCAGAGCAGACCGCCAAATACGATCCGGGCAATGAATACTCCATCAACTACATGTGGGGTACGACCGGCATCGGCTACAACGTTGGCAAGGCCAAGGAAATTCTCGGAACCGATACCATCGATTCCTGGGATGTGGTCTTCAATCCGGAAATGCTGGCAAAGTTCAAGGATTGCGGTGTGCATCTGCTGAATGCGCCGGATGAGCTCATCCCGGCAGCACTCAACTGGATGGGCATCGATCCCAACACATCCGACCCGGACGATCTCGCCAAGGCGGAAGAAGCCCTGATGGCGATCCGCCCGTATGTGCAGAAGTTCCATTCTTCCGAATACATCAACGCGCTCGCCAATGGCGACATCTGTCTGGCTGTCGGCTGGTCCGGTGACGTGCTGCAGGCACGTGACCGTGCCGACGAAGCCGACAATGGCGTTGAGGTAGCCTATTCCATTCCCAAGGAAGGCGCCCTGATGTGGTTCGACCAGATGGCCATTCCGGCGGATGCGCCCAATACCGCGGCGGCGCTGACCTTCCTGGACTACATCATGCGTCCGGAAGTGATCGCCAAGGCTTCCAACTATGTCTACTACGCCAACGGCAACAAGGCATCGATGGAACTGCTTGAGGAAGACCTGATCAACGATCCGGGTGTCTATCCGACCGAAGAGGCAACGAAGGGTCTCTACACCAAGCTGGCCTACGACCCGAAGACCCAGCGTGTCGCGACACGGCTTTGGACCAAGGTTACCACAGGCCAGTAATTACTCTTCCGGGTCCGGGAAATGCTTTCCGGGCCCGGCTTCTTTCCGGGGACAACGTAGCGGGGATTACGTGGCGACTTCCAACAAGACGCCTGCAAAAGGCACCAGCGGATCCGGCAGCCGCAAACCCGATGAAAACGCCACCAAGGCATGGCTTCGCGAAGACGCGGTTCCAATCGTCGAGTTCCGCGATGTCACCAAGCGATTTGGTGACTTCACGGCTGTTGATAATGTTTCCCTGAAGGTTTACCCCGGTGAATTCTTCGCTCTGCTCGGGCCGTCCGGCTGCGGCAAGTCCACCCTGTTGCGCATGCTGGCAGGGTTCGAAGTTCCCACCAGTGGTACCATCCTCCTTGACGGCAGCGATATTGCGCTGACGCCGCCCAATCTGCGGCCGGTCAACA
>JAGRLQ010000289.1 GCA_020441735.1 Nitratireductor sp. | reverse complement strand
ATGATGGCGGAATTCTCCACATCCTTGCCGAGATCCCAGGGACGTTTCTTTTCGCGCTCAGCAAGCTGGAGGTCGCGCCGTGTCATATCGAGCGCGCAGGCATAGCCGTAGATCGCCGCCGTGGCCTCCTCGCGGCCGGCGCGGAAGACCGGTTTGCCGATGGCGAGCGCCAGTTCCATTTCGTGGTGGAAGTTGTTGGTTCCCGGCGGGTAGGGGGTTTTCGTTCCGGTGGGTGCGTAGGCTGCCGGCGCCTTGGTGAAGTAGAACGGTGCTTCGCGATCGACTTCCATCCCCATTTCAGCAGCGTGCGCTGCATAGTTGCGGCCGACGCAGAAGATGCGGTTGACGGGATAGAGCGCCGTTTCGCCCTTTACCGGAATTCCGGGGGTCTGAAACGGCGGGAAAAGAAAATCGCTCATCGCGGGCGTTCCTCGTAGTAGCGCAGGCGTTCCTGCAGGGGGCGGTCGTGGATTTGCACCATAAAGGACTCCTCGACGGCATGGTGGTCGATTGCCGCGAAGACGGGGGCCGAGAAGGTATCCTTCGCCTTCCACGCAATCGTTTCGCCATCGACGGTGGTGGTGCCTGAGCCCCTGATGATATGAAAGACGGCGGAAGTCGAGCGCCGGGGCGGGCTTGCCTTCTGGTCTTTGGCAAGCATCATGGCGGTAAAGCCCATGGTCGGCAGCACGTCCTCTCCGGTTTCCGGATTGACGTAATCGAGTTCGGCGACTTCGCCATCGCCGTATCTGGCCATTTCGCGCAGGGCTTCCTCCGTACGTGACCATGGATAGCGCATCATCGGATAGCGCCGCACATGCGTGCCCGGCCGGCGCGCCGGCGCAAGGCCGGAGGCGCGATATTCGACCTGGCTTGCATCGGGCCGGTTGCGTTGGGCCTGGAGTTCGGACTCGATGGCGTAGGAACCCTCCAGATAGACGAAAAGGGGCAGGTCGAGCGCGTCGAGCCAGATCACCGGTTCATCGCCGTCGTGACCGTGATCGTGCCATTCGCCACCGGGGGTCAGCACCAGATCGCCTTCTTCCATGGGAAGTTTCTCGCCATCGACGACGGTAAAGCCACCTTTGCCTTCGACGATGATGCGCACCGCCGAAGGCGTGTGTTTGTGGGCGGGCGCCGTTTCGCCCGGCAAAAGCAGTTGCATGCCGATATAGATCGATGAGGTTGCCTGCATGGCGCCAGTGCCACGGCCCGGATCGGACAGCACGAGAACCCGGCGCTCGGCCTTTTCGACCGGTGTCAGTTCTCCGGCCTTCAGCAACAAGGGGCGCAGTTTTTCGAAATTCCAGTAGCCTGGCCGGGTGACCGGTTTGGGGGCATTGTGAGGCAACACGTTGCGCATCATCGGCCAGAGCGGGGCGACGCCTGCGGCATCAAGCGCGTCGCGGTAGTCCTGGGGCAGTTCTTCCAGCGTTCCAAGTTTGGGCGACATTGCGTTCTCCTCCCGGCCCGGCTATCCAGTCCATCAACAATAATAAGTATGCGTACTATTAGCATGCTTGTCAACTGGAAAGCCGGTGACTACTGTCGGTGGAAAGGGGAAAGATCAGGCCATTCGGCATGCGGGGGCAGCCAGCATGACTGTGACAGGCGGGCAAATCAGGGAGTCGATGTTTGGAAATCTACGAGATGCCGGGCCATCTGATCCGGCGCATGCAGCAGATCGCCGTTTCCATCTTTACCGACCGGATTGCCAATGCCGGTTACGATCTGACTCCGGTGCAGTTTGCCTGTCTCAATGCGCTTGAAGCGCATCCCGGCGTCGATCAGGCCACGCTCGCCGGACTGATTGCCTATGATCGTGTAACCATCGGCGGGGTTGTCGACCGGCTTGAGGCCAAGGGGCTGGTGACCAGGACCGTCAACAAGAATGACCGGCGCTCACGGGTATTAAAGCTGACACCGTCGGGCAGAGCCCTGCTGTCGGAGACGGGGAATGTTGTGCGCCAGACACAGGCCGATATTCTGCAGGGGCTGAACGGCAAGGAAGCTGCCACCTTCATGGAACTGTTGCAAAAAGCGATCAGTGCTGCGGAAGGTGAGAGCCGTGCGCCGTTCAGGCCCCGTGAGCGGGAACAGGACCGGGAATAGGGGAAATAACACAAAACCGAAGTGGGCTTGTGCAAAATAGTGCATATTGGATTTGACCTTTTGC
>JAGRLQ010000288.1 GCA_020441735.1 Nitratireductor sp. | reverse complement strand
GCGCCATCGACCGCATCGGCGATTTTCTCGCTGGCTGACACAAGCTACAATTCCTTCTCGAACCAGTGCTCGGCGAAAGGATTGGCGTTGTAACAGGGAATTTCCCGGTAGCCGCGCTTTCTGTACATCGCCTGCGCTTCGGTAAGCGTGCCGTTCGTGTCGAGCCGCACGAGCCGGTAACCACCTTCCCGAGCCCGTACTTCCAGTTGATCCATGATCCGGCTGGCAACGCCCGTGCCGCGCAGTTCCGGCGCAATCCAAACCCGCTTGATCTCGGCAATGCCCGGCTCCAGTTCGAGCACCATGCCGCAGCCCGCGGCCTTTCCCTCAAACCGGGCGATGACAAAATGCTCCATCGCGGGCGCGCCTTCCTCCTCGTCGCTGCCCGCATACGGATCGAAGCCGTCTGCAAACCGCGCATCGAGTTCGGCAAAATATGCGTTGAGGCAGGTTTCCGCCTCCGTGCAATCGGCAGGCACGTCTTCAAGCGTTACCTGTGCCGAGCGCAGCAGGTTTTCGACGCGCGCCATCGCTGCCGCGAGTTTCACCCGGCCACCATCATCGAGCGATCCCAGCATGGTAATGGCGAGATCGTCGGACATGGCATCATAGGCAGCAAACTCCGCCTTGCCTTCTCTGCTGAGCCGCACCGTCCGGCTGCGGGCATCTGCCCTGCTCTGCCGGTTTTCCACCAGCCCCTGTTTTTCCAGCTTGCGCAGCAACCGGCTGACATAGCCTGAATCGAGACCGAGCTTTTCCCGTAAAGCGCGTATTTCGATTTCACCCGCCGCACCGATTTCCCAGATCAGCCGCGCCTCGCCCAGCGGCCGCCCGCGCGCCAGATAGCTTTCCTCCAGCGCGCCGATCCGGCGGCTGATGTCGCGGTTGAAACGACGCACCTGTTCCACATGCTCATCCTTCATTCTCTGACTATAGTCAGAGATATTTCCCGGCACAAGCGGGATCGCAGGTTGGTAAGACAGGGTCGTAACGGAAAACGTCAGGCGGTTTTCAAGGCCGCGGCTTCGCGCGCCAGCGCCTCGATGGCCGCCCAGTCGCCTGCTGCCATCAGGCCGGAAGGCGCGACCCAGGAACCACCAACGCACGGCACATTGGGCAGGGCCAGATAGTTGGCGGCAATTTGCAGCGTGATGCCACCCGTCGGGCAGATGGAAAACTGCGGCAGGGGCGAGGCAAGGGATTTGAGAAACGCCGCGCCACCGGCAGCTTCCGCCGGAAAGAATTTCAGATGGGTATAGCCTGCCTCGCCCAGCGCCATCATTTCAGAAGCAGTGGCAGAACCCGGCAGCAGCGGCACAGGGCAATCCGCCGCTGCCCGCAGCATTTCGGGTGACACCCCCGGCGACACCATGAATTTGGCCCCCGCCTTTTCGAGTGCCGCCATCTGCCCTGCATCAAGCACGGTGCCGGCACCGGAGATCGCACCTTCGACTTCCTCAGCCACCGCGCGGATGCAGTCGATGGCGTTGGGTGTGCGCAGGGTGATCTCGATTGCCGGAAGCCCGCCCTTCACCAGTGCCTCGGCCAGCTTGACGGCAACCGCCGGCTCTTCGACCACCACCACCGGGATCACCGGTGCAGCCTTCATGATGGCATCAATGCTTTCGCTCTTGGTCATGGCATCTTCCTTGCTGCCGCTTTCTCTATAGCAGACGGAAAAACTTGCAAGGTCAGGCAGCATCGCTGACGGCATCTCGGGGTGCCACCGGCCGCTCCAGCGCGATGAAGGTTTTTGGCCCGGCGATACCGTCTATAACAAGACCGTTCTGCATCTGGAAAGCTTCAAGCGCAGCGCAGGTCAGGGGCCCGAAATCGCCATCTGCTACGAGCGCGAAACCATGCCGCTTCAATTGCCGCTGCAGCGCCTTGACCAGTTCGCCCCGGTCCCCGAAGCGCAGCACCAGCACTTCATGGCGTTTCGCCCCTTCCGAACGGACAGCGTTGCCCGGCGCGGCGCGATGATGATCGAAAGCCTTCTCCAGTTTCCGGTCATAGCCGTGGCGCCCATAGGCAGGCCCGTTATAGCCCCGGGCAAAGCCGCGCCAGTTGCGATTGTGGAGTTCATCCGCCAGCCCGGCCTTTTCGATGAAGCGCAGCATGATTTCCACCTGGCCTTCCAGCCCGCGCCTTGCGTCGCAGACGAACGCATCCACACTGGCATAATCGAGCCAGCGCCAATGCGCGCCCATCACCTGCCCCACCCCCCAGGAGGTTGACTGCAGCGCCGCATCCCGGTCGATGCTACAGGCGCGTTTCAACAGCTTCCAGCGTGCCGACTGACCACGCGGATTGCGCACCTTGCCAGCCTTGTAATGCGCCAAGCCGGCGGCAACCGCGCGATTGCGCTTCTGCCTGCCGAGCAGCCGGTAAAAGTAATGCCCCTCGAAGCGGATCAGCGGTTCGGCTTTGCCATCGACATCGGTGAATACCCTGCCGCCGCTTTCCACCGCCACCACCGCCATCAGCGCCGCTGGATCGTGACCGGCAGCCTTGGCAATGCGGGCAAGTTCGTCTCGTGTTTCTGTATCGAGCATGGGGAGTCCTTTGTTGGTTGGGGAAGAGCCATCTCCTCGTCTGCGTCCTCGCCCCTTTGGGGAGAGGATACGCAGGCCCGGTAAGACAAGCCGCAGGCGCAGTCGAACCGTTGGCCGCAGTTGGTGAGGGGCGCCCCCTCATCGCCTTCGCTCTGCTCAGGCACTTCTCCCCGAGGGGAGAAGGAGACACACCTCACCGTTCACGCGCTGCAATTGCCGCCGTGGCATGAGGTAAACTCACACAAACCACCGGACGGCCTTCGCAAATCCTGTGGGGCATGTGCGCGGCCCTTGGCCGTCCGGTTGCGGAGATTTGTTATATGCAGGGGCTCTTCAGCGCACCGTCCCGCCGCACCATCGAGTCCGCCCCCGGTTCCTTCAGGCAGCCGGTCCCT
>JAGRLQ010000036.1 GCA_020441735.1 Nitratireductor sp. | reverse complement strand
CGGCTGGATCAGTTCCGGCTGGCGGTAGGAATAGATGTTCACCTCGTCCGCGGCGAAAGCAGGTGCCGCCGAAAGGACAGAAGTGAACAGGGTGCAGCCCGCAAGAGCTGTCTTGAATTTCTTTGTCATGGTGTTCTCCAATAGGCACCGTTAAAGGCGGTGCAACCGGATTGCGTTTGCGCAGCAAGACTTAGGGATACGTTCCCGCATTGTCAAATATTTTTCAATAAAATCAATACTTTAGAATTATTCTAAAAAGAGCAAGGCGCCTGCTGGTCCGACGCCTGGGATCGATCTGTCTTTCGATAAAAAGGTGCAGGTATTAATCCGTTGATTTTGTTCCACATTCAGTTTTTGCCGATTCCGCAAAAACCTGAAATGCTCTGGCTTGCTGTATCGGAGGAAAGACCCAAAACCGGCAGACAGGTCGACTCACAGTCTCGCATGATGATCCGGCAAGGTCGAAATGTTTGCGAACAGCCGGACAAGCGCAATTTGAGGGAGCATTCTTGAATTCGGCGAACAGAACCGTTTTGAAGCGTTTTGTTGGGTGCGGTTCCGCACTTGCGGCTTCTGCTTGCGCCGGCATTCTTGATGCCCGGGCAGACGACAAAGTTGCCGCCACCTCCTACCCTGCCGAGTATGTGAGCGTCTGCAGCATTCATGGTGAAGGATTTGTTGCTATACCGGGAACGGAAACCTGTCTTTTGTTCAGCGGGGAAGTTAGCGCCGAATACATTTCAACCCGTTCGCATCATAATGATGGCGAGCATACCCATGAAAGCGGTGTGAGTGCCCAAATCGGACTGATCGCCATCAACGAAACCGAACTCGGTACGCTGGCATCCCGGCTACTGTTTGATGCTGTGGGCGTGGAAAGCTCCGATCAGCTCGACGAATTCTCCTCTGCCGAGGAATTCGAAAGGGGTACCGGGCTTCAAGCTGCCACCATCAGCCTTGCCGGATTCCATGCCGGTTTTGATGCCGATGATGGTGGAGCATGGAACCGTTATTCCGGAGGTGGGTATTACGATGCCATTCTGGATGGCTACTACAGTTTCCATACAGCCATGTTTCTCGAATATGGCGGATCAATCGGAGATCTGTCATTCGTCGCCGGGCTTCAGGACAGCACCTTCTCCGGTGCGCCGGGAGCACCCGATCCCTATGCCGCCATGGCCTGGTCCGGCGATCTTATGACCCAGGGTTTTGCGGTGGTGTTCGATCAAAACGGCGGCAACGCAAAAGGCAATGGTGCGGTGGCCTGGCGCGTACGCAGCGATCTCGATTTGCACTCCATCCTGCCGGACCTGGCTTTCGCAGTCTGGTATGAGCACGACGACGGTGACACCGACTACGTGAAGGGTGAAGTCTGGGGAGCTACCGGCAAGGTAGCACTGACCGAGAACATTTCGCTCTACGGCGGATACTCATCCTATGACGGCAAGCAAACCGCGACAGGCCTTGATGCAGTGAACTGGACAGCTGGCATTCTGTGGGAAGCCGCCGACGGGCTGGAAATTCAGGCTGAGGTTTCCACAAGCCGGTTCGAAAACGAAGCGTTGTCAGGCCCGAATTTCCGCGCCATTGCCGTTTCTGTCACACGCACGTTCTAATCAAAGGATGGCGGACCTTCCGCTCCCGCCGATGACAGAAACTCAAAGAGCCTGCCTTCCCACGCCGGTAACACCGTGCAGCAAGGCAACGGCATTGCGGGTGGCAGCACCGGTTGCAACACACATCTGTGGCAGCAGCATCCATTCCAGCGTCCAGGCAGCGCCGGAGCGCTCCTGCTCATGCACCAGCGCATGGTGCATGCCGGCAAGCTGAGTGGCATTGAAACGGGCAAGCGTCACCAGCGTTTCCGCCAGCACCGGGTTCTGCTTGTGCGGCATGGCGGACGAACCGCCTGTGCCGGAAAGCGCTATCTCATCGATGCCGTTCTGCGCCATCAGGGCAACGTCCTGGCCAATCTTGCCGAGGCTGCCGGTTACCGTCGACAGCCAGTTCGCAAACTCCGCAATGGCCGAACGGTCCGTATGCCAGTTGCGGGCCGGTACGTTGAGACCAAGCAAGTTCGCAAGTTCTTCGGCAACTGGTTCCGCTTTGTCCGCCAGCTTGTCGAGCGTCCCAGCTGCGCCGCCGAATTGCAGGCATAGCAGGCGCGGTTTGAGTTCCGAGAGCCTGGAGCGATGTTCTGCCAGCGGCTGCCGCCAGGCCGCAATGCGGTCGGCAACGGTAACCGGAATAGCGGCCTGCATGCGGGTGCGGGCCATCAGGAAATTGCCGCCGAAAGCTCTCTCAAGCCGCTCAAGTTCCGATTCAGCTTGAAGGAGTCTCGATTCCAATAGACCGCACAAGCCCTTGATTCTGATGACTAAACTTGTATCGATCAGATCCTGGCTGGTGGATCCGAAATGCAGGTGTGCAGCATGCGGCTCGCCAATGGCAGCCCGCATCTGACGCACCAGTTCGGGAACGGCGAGCCCATCTCGCGCTGTCGCCGCGCCGATCGCCCGGACATCGGGATCGAAACCTTCGAGGCCTTTTGCAATCGCCTGCGCTGCCTCCGCCGGAATGAGTCCCTGGGCGGCCTCAGCCTTGGCCAGCGCCACCTCAAAACGGATCATGCAGTCGAGATCAGCCTTCACCGAGAAGAAGGCAACGGCTTTCGGATCGCCCAGCAAGCCACCGAGCAGCGGTGCGTTGAAAGGCGTAAACGACATGGTATCAAACCCGCTCGATGGCGATGGCAATCCCCTGCCCGACGCCGATGCACATGGTGGCAAGCGCCAGCCTGCCGCCTTTCTCGTGCAATTCGAGGGCCGCCGTTCCAGTGATGCGTGCACCCGACATGCCAAGCGGATGACCGAGCGCGATGGCGCCGCCATTGGGGTTCACATGATCCGCATCATCGGCGATGGCGAGATCGCGCAACGTTGCCAACCCCTGGGAGGCAAAGGCCTCGTTCAGTTCGATCACATCGAAATCCTGCGGCATGATGCCAAGCCGCTCGCAGAGCTTCTTCGTTGCCAGTGCCGGGCCGAAACCCATAATGCGCGGCGCAAGACCTGCCGCCGCTCCACCCAGAACGCGGGCAATCGGTGTCAGGCCGTGTTTCCTGGCCGCTGCCTCCGAAGCAACGATCAAAGCTGCCGCACCATCATTGACGCCGGAAGCATTGCCGGCCGTCACCGAACCACCCTCGCGGAAAGGAGCCTTGAGGGAAGCAAGTTTTTCCAGGGTCGTCTCGCGCGGATGTTCATCCGTATCGACCACCGTGTCGCCCTTGCGTGATTTGATCGTGACCGGGGTGATTTCCCTAGCCAGCCTTCCCGAAGCAATCGCGCCTGCAGCCTTCTGCTGGGAGCGCAGGGCGAAGGCGTCCTGATCCTCGCGCGAGACGTTGAAGTCCTCGGCGACGTTTTCCGCCGTCTCGGGCATGGAGTCGATCCCGTACTGCGCCTTCATCACCGGATTGACGAAGCGCCAGCCAATGGTCGTGTCATAGACTGCATTGTCACGGGAAAACGCGGCCGAAGCCTTGGGCATGACGAAAGGCGCGCGGGTCATGCTCTCGACACCTCCGGCAACCACCAGTTCGGCTTCGTCCGCCTTGATGGCACGGGCAGCGGCAATCACGGCATCCATGCCGGAGCCGCAAAGCCGGTTGATCGTGTTGGCGGGGACCGTTTCCGGCAGGCCCGCCAGCAGCGCTGCCATGCGTCCCACATTGCGGTTGTCCTCACCAGCCTGGTTGGCGCAGCCGTAATACAGGTCATCGACGGCCTCCCAGTCGACGGAGGCATTTCGCGCCACCAGCGCCTTGAGGGGAACCGCGCCAAGGTCATCGGTACGCACCTGTGCGAGCGCACCGCCAAAGCGGCCGATCGGAGTGCGGATATAGTCGCAGATAAAGGCTTCGGTC
>JAGRLQ010000035.1 GCA_020441735.1 Nitratireductor sp. | reverse complement strand
TGACGACCTCGTTGTTGCGCACGATGTAGTCGCGGTCCTTCTGGAACAGCTTGTGGGCTTTCAGCGCATTGTTGACGTGGTGGACAATGGCGACGTTTTCGATGTCGTAGAGGGATTCGCCCTTCAGCAGTCCGGCTTCGGTAAGCAGCTTTTCGAGCTTCTCCGTGCCGTCCTCGGTGAAGTTGGCCGATTTCTGCTTTTCGTCGATTTCGTAATCGGCCTCTTCCAGCATCGGTATGAACTTGTCGACGCTGACATAGAGTTCAGAGCGGTCATCAAGCGGTCCGGAGATGATCAGCGGCGTGCGGGCCTCGTCGATCAGGATGGAGTCGACCTCGTCGACGATCGCGTAATTGTGACCACGCTGCACCATGCTTTCGAGGTCGAATTTCATGTTGTCGCGCAGATAGTCGAAACCAAACTCGTTGTTGGTGCCGTAGGTGATGTCGCAAGCGTATGCAGCCCGGCGCTCGTCATCGTTGAGGCCGTGAACGATGACGCCGGTTGTAAGGCCGAGCCAGTTGTAGAGCTTGCCCATCCATTCGGCGTCGCGGCTGGCGAGATAGTCGTTGACGGTGACGACATGAACGCCATCGCCGGCAAGTGCGTTGAGATAGACGGCAAGGGTAGCTACCAGCGTCTTGCCCTCACCGGTGCGCATCTCGGAAATGCCGCCATTGTGCAGGATCATCGCACCGACGAGCTGCACATCAAACGGGCGCATACCGAGCGAGCGTTTGGCGGCTTCGCGGGCGACCGCAAAGGCGGGGACCAGCAGGTCTTCCAGCTTGGCGCCGTCGGCAAGCTGCTTTCGGAATTCGCCGGTCTTCGCCTTGAGGTCCTTGTCGGAAAGTGCCGAAATCTCGTCTTCCAGCGCGTTGATCGCCTCGACTTTCGGCATCAGCGCCTTGACCTGGCGTTCATTGGCTGAACCGAAAACCTTCTTTGCGATACCTGAGAACATGCCCATTGCGGGATCCTTAGCAGTGTTGCGCCATCGGTGGGCCGGCACGGAAAACGGCGATGCCGGACATCAGACCCTAGCCGTTGTAGAACTGAGTGATTTTGCCCGGCCTTTGAATATGCGTGTTTCCATCACTCAAACGTGAAAAATGACGGGGCCGGTGGACGGCGGCCAAAGCGACAGATAAGAGTGGAGTAGTGCTATGTCAACGCCGGGTACCAAGCGGTTTCCGGCCCGAAAGGATGCAGAATGAAGAAGGCAATGAAGCTGCCGGCGGCAATCGTGGTGCTGGCGTTGCTGGGCTTTGGCAATGCGGCTGCCGACAGCAAGGTGGTGGCGAAAGTCGGAGAGATGGAAATCACCACGCAGGAACTGGCCTTTGCCGAGTCGGAACTGAGCCGCGAATTCGAGCAGGTTCCGGCGGAAAAGCGCAAGGCTGCGATCCTTGCCGCGCTGATCGATATCAAGCTGCTGGCCAACAAGGCGGCAGTCGAGGGGCTTGACGAGAAAGACAGCTTCAAGGCCCGCATGGCCTTCGTTCAGTCGCGCAATCTGCACAATCTGTATTTTCAGGAAACCATCGTCGCCAATGTGAGTGATGAAGAAGTCCGCGAGCGTTTCGACAAGGAAATCGCTGCGATGCCGCCGGAGACCGAGGTCAAGGCGCGGCACATTCTCGTGGCAAGCGAGGAAGAGGCCAAGGCCATCGTTGCCGAACTCGCCCAGGGCAAGGATTTCGCCGAACTCGCCAAGGAGAAGTCGACCGGCCCGTCGGGGGCAAATGGCGGCGATCTGGGCTATTTTTCCAAAGGGCAGATGGTGCCTGAATTCGAGGAAGCCGCTTTCGGCCTGGCAGACGGCAAGTTCACCACCACGCCGGTGAAGACCCAGTTCGGCTGGCATGTCATCCTGAGGGAAGGCGCTCGCGAAAAGCCGAAACCGGAATTCGACCAGGTCAAGGATCAGATCCGGCAGGTGGTCTATCGCGAGAAATATTTCGATCTGGTCAAGCAGGCGCGCGAGGAAACCAAGGTGGAAATTCTTGACGAAGCGTTGAAGTCGGCAGTAGAGGCGACCACCGAGAACACCGAATAGACAGGTTCGGCGGGATGGGGCAGAAGGACCATAACCGGCTGATGCCACTGATATCCCTGCCGCGCCGAATGGCAAACTGGATTGCTGGAATGGGTACAAACCCGGTCAAAGTATCGCCTCTTGCGCCTGCTGATTATCCGGCCATGCCGGCAATCGAAGGCGTGCGGCTGGCTGCCGTCGAGGCGGGCATCAAGTACACGAACCGCGAGGACCTCGCGGTGATCGCCTTCGACAACCCGGCTGCCGTTGCCGGTGTCTTCACCCGTTCGAAATGTCCGTCAGCACCAGTCGACTGGTGCCGCAAGCAATTGCCGAAGGGCAAGGCGCGGGCGGTGGTGGTCAATTCCGGTAATGCCAATGCCTTTACCGGCAGAAAAGGGGTAGACGCCGTCCGGCAGACAGCACAGGCAGCGCGCGAAGTCTTCGGCTGCAAACCGTCCGAAGTGTTTATTGCCTCCACGGGCGTCATCGGCGAGCCGCTTGATGCGTCGGAATTTGCCGGACATCTGGAACGCGCCGACGGCAAGGCTTCCACCGACAAGTGGGAAGCGATGGCCCGTGCCATCATGACGACCGATACCTATCCCAAGATGGCAACACGCAGTTTCGAAGTGGATGGCGAGACCTATAAGCTCAACGGCATGGCGAAGGGCTCGGGCATGATCCAGCCGGACATGGCGACCATGCTGTCCTTTCTGGTGACCGATTACCCGGTGGCCAGCAGCCTGCTGCAGAAGCTGCTCGACAAGGCCGTTGGCCCAAGCTTCAATTCGATCAGCGTCGACAGCGATACCTCGACCAGCGATACCGTATTGCTGTTTTCCGCGCTTAACGGGCGCAAGGGCGAGCACAAGGCAAAGTCCGCTGGCGCGCGTGCTTTCGCCAAGGCGCTTGGCGAAGTGCTGCATGAACTTGCCATGCTGGTGGTTCGCGATGGTGAGGGTGCCTCGAAGCATGTGGAGATCACCGTCAGCGGGGCGAAGAATACCGCTTCCGCCAGGCGCATTGCCCTGACGATTGCCAATTCGCCGCTGGTCAAGACGGCGATAGCCGGTGAGGACGCGAACTGGGGCCGCATCGTCATGGCTGTCGGCAAGGCCGGGGAGCCGGCCGACCGGGATCGCCTGGAAATTTCCTTCGGTGGTCTTACCCTGGCGCGCAAGGGCCTTCGGGCGCTCGACTATGATGAAGGCAAGGCATCTGAGGTCATGAAGCGGGATTTCATCGACATTGCGGTCGATGTGGGGGTCGGGCGCGGCAAGGCAACGGTATGGACCTGTGACCTTACCGCGGAATATGTAGCGATTAATGCCGACTACAGAAGCTGACCAGCCATCCTCCCCGTTGCCGGGTGGAACCAGAGACGCGTTGAAATATCTACTTCCCCAAATGCGGCTGCTCGAAGCGGCAAGTTTCCGGTCCTTTCCCTCGACCACGACCCGTTATGACGGCACCTGGGCGATCCGCATGACGGCAGGTCATCCCGCCAAGCGGCTCAACTCTGTCAATCCGCTTGATCCTCATGATTGCCTTGATCTTGAAAACCGTATTGCGCTGGCCGGTGAGCGGTTTCGCAGTTTCGGCCGGCCGCTGATGTTCCGCCTGACGCCGCTGGCGCCGGAAAAGCTGCGCGAAATGCTCGAAGAGAAGGGCTGGCGGGGTTTTGAGGAAAGCCTGGTGATGATTGCCGATCTGACGGCGGAAACCGCTGCGGGCGCCGGTGACCAGTTGCCGATGAAGGACATCGGCCGATGGGTCGACGGTTACATCGAGTTGTCGGAAGAAAGCCCCGAACTGAAACCCGGCCTTGCCGAGATCATCGGTGTCACGGAGCCGGAAACCGGATTGTTCATGCGTTACGACGATGATGGCGAACAACTGGCGAGCGTGGTGCGTTGCGTGCGCGACCTGCGGCTAGCCGGCATCTTCGATCTCGTCACCGCCACCAATCAGAGCCGCAAGGGGCATGCCCGCGGCGTGCTGAAGACCGCGCTTCGCTGGGCCCATCACAATGGCGCGCGGCAGGCCTGGCTGCAGGTCGTTGCCGAAAATGCACCGGCACGCGCACTCTACGAGCAATTGGGGTTTCGGGAAGTCTACCGGTACAGCTACTGGAAACCGCCGGCAGACGTATCGGCGGAGCCTGCCGGGGAAGCAGGGGAAACGCCGTGAAAACGCTTCTGGTGGTTGCCTGCGCGCTTGTCGATGCCGACAACCGGGTGCTGATTGCGCAGCGGCCCGAGGGAAAGACCATGGCGGGGCTGTGGGAGTTTCCCGGCGGCAAGGTCGAGCAGGGCGAGTTGCCGGAGGATGCGCTGATCCGTGAATTGCAGGAAGAACTTGCCGTCACGACGTGGAAATCCTGTCTGGCGCCGCTGACCTTCGCCAGCCATGTCTATGA
>JAGRLQ010000034.1:2101-6661 GCA_020441735.1 Nitratireductor sp. | reverse complement strand
AGGTAGTCCTCCATCATGTTGAGGACGCGCGGCGCGCCGCCGGTCGTCGTCGTCACATGGAAACGGTCCTCGGCAATCCGGCCCACGACGCCGTCGTCATAGATGAAGCCGTCTTCGCGGCACATGATCCCGTAACGGCACATGCCGACGGCAAGCTTCTGCCAGGGGTTGGTGTACATCAATTCCATGAACCTGACGGCGTCCGGCCCCACCACCTCGATCTTGCCGAGGGTGGAGGCATCGAAAATGCCAGCTGCTTCGCGGGTGGTTTTGCATTCGCGCGCAACAGCGGCGTGCATGTCCTCACCCGGCCGCGGGAAATACCAGGCGCGCTTCCAATTGCCGACATCCTCGAATACCGCGCCATGTTCTTCAGCCCAGGAGTGCATCGGCGTGCGGCGCGTGACGTCGAACAGATCGCCCTTGGAATGGTTGACGATGGCACCGAAAGTCACCGGCGTATAGGGCGCGCGGAAGGTGGTAAGTCCCACGGCCGGAATTTCCTTGCCGAGCGCTTCGGCGGCAATCGCCAGGCCGTGCATGTTCGACATCTTGCCCTGGTCGGTCGCCATGCCGGTGGTCGTGTAGCGCTTGACGTGCTCGATGGAATGCATGCCCTCGCGCACCGCAAGGCGAACATCCTTGGCGCAGACATCGTTCTGGAAATCGACAAAGGCCATGACGTGATCGTCGGGGCCGGCACCCTTGGCCGAGCCGATCAGATGGCCGCGCATGGAGGCAAAGCCGGTGGTTTTCGGCGCCTTGGCGGCCCTTCCGCCAACAGCGGCGGTTGCTGCCGCGATTGCTTCCGCCAATGCGTCGTCGATATCGTCTGTGCCGTTGCAGGAGCCGATGGAAACGCAGTCCTCGACATGGATATCCGGGACGAAGCGGCCATTCTCTTCTTCGAATTTCAGCTTGCCGCGCGATTGCGAGAACAAATGCACGGAAGGCGTCCAGCCACCGGAAACGAGCAGGCAGTCGATCTCGAACTTCTCGGTCAGCGGATCGGCAATCGGCTCCACGGTCATCGACCTTATTCGCATTTTTCCGGCGGTTTTCGTTACTGCCGAGCCGGTGCGCACCGGGATGCCCATTTCCCGAGCCTTTTCGACCAGGTCGGGATCGGGCGTTGCGCGCATGTCGATGATGGCAGCAATCTTCACACCGGCGCCCTGCAGATCGAAGGCAGCCTGCCAGGCAGAGTCGCAGGCCGTGTAGATGCCGACATTGCGGCCAGCGGCAACGCCGTAATGGTTGAGATACATACGGGCGGCAGAGGCCAGCATGATGCCCGGGCGATCGTTGTCGGCAAAGACCAGATGGCGCTCGATGGCACCCGTTGCCAGAATCACCTTTTTGGCGCGAACCTGCCAGAGCCGCTCACGCGGCAGGTCGGGATCGGGGCGCGAGAGATGATCGGTGACGCGCTCGGCGAGGGTCACCATGTTCTGGGCGTAGTAGCCGAACGCGGTTGTGCGCGGCAGCAGGGTGACGTTTTCCATTGCGGCGAGTTCGGCAACGGTTTCAGTTACCCATTCACCGGCAGGCTTGCCGCCAATGGTTGCCTCATCTTCAGCGAGCAGCCAGCCACCCATTGTGGCGCTTTCATCTGCGAGAATGATCCGTTTGCCGGATTTGGCGGCGGTCTTTGCGGCCATCAGGCCGCTGGCGCCCGCACCGACGATCAGCAGGTCGCAATGGGCAAAACGGTTTGCATAGCGGTCGGGGTCGGCTTCTTCCGGAGCCTTGCCGAGGCCGGCAGCCTCTCGGATGAAGGGCTCATACAGGCTCTTCCAGGCCTGCTTCGGCCACATGAAGGTCTTGTAGTAGAAGCCGGCGGAAAAGAACGGCGAAAACCAGTTGTTGACCGCGCCCACGTCGAAGGTGAGAGAGGGATAATAGTTCTGCGTCTTCGCAGTCATGCCGTCGAAGGCTTCCTGCACGGTGGCGCGCACATTGGGCTGGCGGCGCGCATTGTCGCGGGAGATGTCCATCAGCGCACTGGGTTCTTCCGCACCCGCGCCCAGAATGCCACGCGGGCGGTGGTACTTGAAGGAACGCCCGGCAAGGTGAATGCCGTTTGCCAGCATGGCGGAAGCCAGCGTGTCGCCTTCCATGGCGTTGAGCTGCTTGCCATCGAGGGTGAAGGTAACGGTTTTCGACGGGCTCAGGCGGCCCTTGCCGGCAATGCGGTTGGCGCCGGTGTTAACGGAGAAACTCATTTCGCTCCTCCCTTCTCATCGACGGTCCAGACCGGCTCGTTGGCGGGCGTGCCCTTGGCCGGCGGCTTGACGGCGTCGATCTGGGCCTTGGTGATCTTCGGCTTCTTCTCGCCTGCCTTGTAGGTCATGATGAATTTGTCGGAGACCGAGTGGCGCACGGCGTTGAAGAAGCGCCCGCAGCCATGCATGTGCCGCCAGCGCTCGTAGACCAGGCCCTTTTCGTTGTCGCGGATGAAGAAGAATTTCTCGAAATCCGCATCGGAAATATCGGCCATGTTGGTTGGCCGCGCGATATGGGCTTCGCCGGCGCCGCGAAATTCCAGTTCCGGGCGCTCTTCCTCGCAATAGGGGCAGTGGATCAGAAGCATTATTCACCAAGCCATTCTTTGTATGAAAGTGAGGACCAGCCGCCCAACGGTGTCAAAGGCCGTAGAGGCTTAAGTGGATTTAGCGGTTTTAATGGTCGTAACGGACGGAGTGGCATAAGTGGTTTCAAGGGCTTCATCGGAGTAAGCGAACTTGCCACCTCTCCTGGGTCACTCCAAAAAACCGGTTTTCCCTTGGTATCTAATAGTGTTGTCCCTTCAAGAACTCCGAGCCATCGTAGATCGCGGCTCGAAAAGACATTTCCTGAATCGTTAAAGGCAATCCAGTTCAGATTCAGATCGAACAGATTCTCATAGTCTTCATCCAACCAGAGTATCAACTGGCAGCTTTTGTCGAACATTGCATACACAGTTCTTCTCCCCTCAATGTGCCACGGCGGCGGCCGCCGCCTCGTCGATCAGGCGTCCGGTTCGGAAGCGTTCCAGGGTGAAACCCTCGTTGATTTTGTGCGGCGCATCGTTGGCGATGGTGTGGGCAAAGACATGGGCAGAACCCGGTGTTGCCTTGAATCCGCCCGTGCCCCAGCCGCAATTGACGTACAGCCCCTTGACCGGCGTCTTGGCGAGGATCGGCGAACGGTCCGGCGTCACATCGACAATGCCGCCCCAGGAGCGCAGCATCTTCATGCGCGAGAACATCGGGAACATCTCGCAGATGGCATCGAGCGTGTGGTTGATGATGTGCAGGCCGCCGGTCTGCGAATAGGAAGTGTACTGGTCGGTACCTGCGCCGATCACCAGTTCGCCCTTGTCGGACTGGGAGATGTAGGCATGCACGGTGTTGGACATGACCACGCAGGGAAAGCACGGCTTGACCGGCTCGGAGACCAGCGCCTGCAGCGGGAAGCTCTCAAGCGGCATGCGCACACCGGCCATCTGCATCAGCACCGAGGTATGGCCCGCAGCGACCACGCCCACTTTCTTCGCGCCAATGGTGCCGCGGGTCGTCTCAACGCCGGTCACTGAGCCGTCGGCGCCGCGATTGATGCCGATGACCTCGCAGTTCTGAATAATGTGAACGCCCATGTCGTGGGCCTTGCGGGCATAGCCCCAGGCGACGGCATCATGGCGAGCCGTGCCGCCCTTGCGCTGCAGGGCCGCGCCCATGACCGGATAACGCGCGGATTTGGAAATGTTGAGCGGCGGGCAGAATTCCTTGGCTTCTTCCGGGGTCAGCCAGGAATTGTCGACACCGTTCAAGCGGTTGGCATGGATATGGCGCTTGAAGACCTGCACGTCGTGGACGTTGTGGGCCAGCATCATGACGCCGCGCTGGGAGAACATGACGTTGTAGTTCAGATCCTGGGCAAGGCCTTCCCACAGCTGGACGGCGTGATTGTAGATGCCGGCGGACTCGTCATAGAGATAGTTGGAGCGGATGATGGTGGTATTGCGGCCGGTATTGCCGCCGCCAAGCCAGCCCTTTTCCAGCACCGCGATGTTGGTGATGCCGTGCTCCTTGGCCAGGTAATAGGCGGTTCCCAGGCCATGACCGCCGGCGCCGACGATAATAACGTCATAGCTTGCTTTCGGCTCGGGGCTTACCCACTGCTTTTCCCACCCCTTGTGGTGGCGCAGGGCTTCGCGTGCGATGGCAAAGGCTGAAAATCGGCGCATGGCTGGTTTATCCCGTGAGGAAGTCGCATTGGAGCCGGGTTGTAGCGAAAACCGTACCCTGGCGCAAAGTGGCGCCAATAGGCGCTTTTTTTGTGAAAAGCTTGCGACTTTCTGCGACCTGCGTCATGCAAAACGCGACAGAGCTAACAGATGGGGCAACAGGCGGGGCAGACCAAACGCCGCACGGAGCGCCATTGCCGGTGAGCGGCCAGTCTTGACATTCAAGGCGCAGCGACTGTATATCCGCGCCAACGCTGGCGTGCCCCCCGCAAACGGCATTGTAAACGGGTTGTGGCGCGCTTTGTTTTGCCAGAAAGAACAGATGTTTTCTG
>JAGRLQ010000034.1:0-2009 GCA_020441735.1 Nitratireductor sp. | reverse complement strand
CACCGGGCAAACCGTCTGGTGCGCCGCAAGGGCCGCGTTTACATCATCAACAAGCAGAATCCGCGCTTCAAGGCCCGCCAAGGTTAACTTGGGCTGACTAGGGCTGACCTCGGATCGCTTCGATCACGCGCTTTTGCATTTGACCTGACGCGCAGCCGCACTACTCTGTGCACATGCGCGCCGTTAGCCTGTCATCCTTGCTGACCTCTGCCTTGCTGGCCTCTTTCCTGCCAGTTGGTGCGCTTGCGTTCGATTCATCAACAACACTTGCCCGGACAGTTCAAGCCGTGCCGGTTGCCATGTTTTCGCGCAGCCAGCAGGAGCAGGATGCGCTGAACGAGTTGTTCGACGTTCTTTCCCGCGAGAGCGACTCGAAAAAGGCACAGCGCACCAGCCGCCAGATCGTTCAGAAACTCACCAATTCAGGCTCAGACTCCATCAATCTTCTGATGGAGCGTGCGTCGGAGGCCATGCGCAAGGACGACCATGCGGTGGCGCTCGATATTCTCGATCAGGTCGTAACACTTGCGCCGGACTATGCGGAAGGCTGGAACCGGCGCGCGACGCTATTCTTCTCCATGAAGGATTTCAGCCGTTCGATTGCCGATGTCGAGCGGGTACTGGAACTGGAACCCCGTCACTATGGTGCGCTTTCAGGACTTGCGGCAATGCTGCAGGCACTCGGGCGCGACAAGCAGGCGCTGGAAGTCTGGTACAAGGTTCTTGAAGTCTATCCGGCGAATGAACAGGCGCAATCGGCTGTCATCAAGCTGGAAGAAAAGCTTGCGGGAAGCCCGACCTGATTTGCCGCTGCCCTCCCTATTCTGAAACCGGATTCCCCAGAACCAGATTGCAATGAAACTGCTGCTGCTTGTGTTTGTTGGCGCGATTTTGGCCCTCTACGGCGCAAGCCAGTATCTGGCTCGTCAGGTGGCAGCGCAGTATCCGCCCAAAGGCCGGTTTACCGATGTCGGGGACGTGCGGTTGCACTATACCGACTACGCTGCGGGCGAGAATGCGGACTTGCTGCCGCTTGTCTTCATTCATGGCGCCAGCGGCAATCTGCGCGAGCAGGAAGGGATTATCCTGGATCGGCTGAAAGGCCGGGGCAGGCTGATTTTCATCGACCGGCCGGGGCATGGTTATTCGAGCCGGGGCAGCGCCGATGACATCCACCAGCCTGCCGGCCAGGCGCGGGTTGTTTCCGGTCTGCTGACGGCCATAGGGGTCGAAAAGGCGATCCTTGTTGGCCATTCTCTGGGCGGGGCGGTTGCCGCGGCCTTTGCCGTCAACCATCCGGACCAGCTTGCCGGCGTTGTATTCCTGACGCCTGCGACCCATCCCTGGCCCGGCGGCGGTGTCACCTGGTATTACGACCTGACGCGATTGCCGGTGATCGGCTGGCTTTTTTCCGAGCTGCTTGCCGTGCCCGGCGGACATCTGCGCTATCACGACGGTGTTGCGGAAGTCTTTGCGCCACAAAAGACGCCACAAGCCTACGAGCAGAATTCCGGCACGAAGCTGGTGCTGCGTCCGCAGGTCTTCCGATACAATGCCATGGATGTGACCAGTCTCTACGAGGGCGTTTCGATGCTCTCGCCGCGCTATGGGGAAATCGACGCACCGGTCTCAATCATCACTGGCGACAGCGACGACATCGTACTGGCTGAAGTTCATTCGAAAGGGCTGGAACGCGATATCAGGGGCGCAAAGCTTGTCTGGCTGCCGGGAGAGGGGCATGCACCGGCCTGGACCAATCCGCAGGCAGTCATCAGTGAAATCGAGCGAGTGAGCGCTGCGGCAAAAGCTCGGAGCAGATAGCAGCCTTATTGCGGAGTGCTGCTGGAGCGGCCGGATTCAGCCAGCCGTACCATCCACGAGTCGCGGTTGTCGGTGTCGATTTCGAAGAAGCCGGTCTTCTGATAGCCGCGCTCGAAGCATTCATCGACGCCTTCGATCTTGAATTCCTGATTGGCGGTGCACATGAAAATGTCGCCGCGCCACTGGCC
>JAGRLQ010000033.1 GCA_020441735.1 Nitratireductor sp. | reverse complement strand
CCTCCCGTGCCTGCCAGGGCCTGGGACAATACCATTGTTCAAGCAGTTCCGGTTCCGTCCAGCAGCGCCAGACCTTGCTGCGCGGCGCAGCCAGCGTGCGCTCGATGAACAGGGTAAAGGGATGGTCGGGATGTCTCATCATCACTCTCCGTCGAATGCCTTGCGCATTACCGCGACATCAAGGCGTTTCATTGTCATCATGGCGGCCATGGCGCGCCCGGCAGCCTGGCGGTCATCGTTCTTCAGCATGTCGAGAACGGCTTGCGGCACGATCTGCCAGGAAACGCCCCAACGGTCCTTCAGCCAGCCGCATTGGCCTTCCTGTCCGCCATCGGCAGTCAGCGCATGCCAGAGCCGGTCGGCCTCTACCTGATCTGCGACGGTGACGGATATCGAGGCCGCTTCGCTCTGGGTGAACTGCGGCCCGCCATTGAGGATCTGGTAGGGAACGCCTGCGAGGACGAAATCGACAACCAGCGGCGGCTTTCCCGGCTCAGGATGGAAGCTGCTTTCAATGCGGCTCTCAGGTAGCAGGGAAGTGTAGAATTCTGCCGCTGCCTCGCCGTCATCATCAAACCAGAGACAGGTTCTTACCGAGGTGTCCATGTCTTGCCTTCCTTGCCGAACAGCAATTTGAAGTAATATTCGAGGTGATCGACCGACTGGACCGCCAGCGCGGGATCCTGATCTGCCTTGGCGAGAATGAAACCGCCCTGAATGACGGCCTGTGTGTGCAAGGCAAGGCTCTTGGCATCGAAGGGCGCGCGGATGCCGTATTTGTCGATGGCGGCCTGGATATCGGCCTCAAGCGTTTCGGCGTGACCGAAGATCGAATCGCGGCAAGCATCGCGGACCGCGGGAAGGCTGTCATGGATTTCCTGGGCCATGGTTCCGACGACACAGGTAAATTCGGGGATAGGACCGGCGACGAGATCACGGCGGAAGCGGATATAGGCAAGAACGCGCTCCAGCGGGTCTTCGGGCGCATGATAGGGCGCCTGCTCGAACAGCGCACCGGTCATCTGCGACCAGTCCTGCGCCGCGGCGACGCCGAGGTCTTCCTTGCTCTTGAAGTGATGAAAAAAGGCACCCTTGGTAACGCCGGCGCGGGCGCAGAGATCGTCCACCGTCATGGCCGAATAGCCCTTTTCGCGGATCATCGCCCGGGCGGCATCCAGTATCCGTGAGCGCGCCTGCCCCCGGGCGGGTCTTCCAGCTTGGTCTGCGCCATCTGGAGCGGGGCGGGTGGTGGAGTCCTCTGCCATGTCAGTTACATACCAACCAGTTGGTATGCTGTCAATGGAATGCCCTTGCAGCGGGCTTCGTGGTCATTTGCCGGCTTTGTTTACGCTTTCGGGCTTTGCCGATTTCACCAGAGCCAGATTTCCTCTAAACAGGCCGGATGCGATTTGAGGCAGACAGCATATCGGTCAATCGCGGGCTGCGGCGCGTGGTTCAGGACGTCAGTTTCTCCCTTGGCGAGGGGGATGTGCTGACGGTCACCGGCGCAAACGGTGCCGGCAAGTCGACGCTTCTCAGGGCGTTGTGCGGATTGCTGCCGCTGGCGGAAGGCAAATTGCGGCTCACGAGTATCGGCGAGGGCGAAGACGATCCGCTGATTTTCCGCGAGCATCTGCATTATCTGGGACCGCAAAATGCCATGAAGGCTGCGCTCAGCGTGCGCGAGAACCTTTCCTTCTGGCGGGATTTTTCCGGCGGCACTGTTGGCCTCACAATCGAGGAAGCACTTTCGGCCGTCGAGCTTCCCCATGTGGCCGATCTGCCGTTTTCCTATCTTTCGACCGGCATGAAGCGGCGGGTGGCGATCTGCCGCCTGCTGGTGTCGAGGAAGCCCGTGTGGATCGTCGATGAACCGACTTCAGGCCTCGACAGCCATTCCAGCGAATTGTTTTCAGCGCTGTGCCGGGCGCATTGTGCCGATGGCGGCATTCTGATTGCCGCGACCCATCTGCCGCTCGGGCTCGGCAAGGCGCAGACGCTTGAGATGAAGACCCTCTATACCTTCATCGAAGGGGATGAATTCTTCGACGCGGAGGAGGATGCCTGATGATGGCGCTGCTCGTCCGAGAGATCCGGGTTGCGCTTCGCGCCGGCAGCGGTGCACTGATGGGCGTCTTGTTCTTCCTGGCGGTGGTGACCGTCTTTCCCTTCGCCATCGGACCAGACCTCAACCAGCTTGGTCGCATCGGCCCGGCAATCCTGTGGATCGGGGCGCTGCTCGCCAGCCTGCTCGGTCTCGACCGGCTGTTCGCCACCGAGCGCGAGGACGGCGCACTTGATGCCCTTGTCATGCAGCCCCATCCGCTGATGGCTGCAATCCTCGTCAAATGCCTTGCCCACTGGCTTGTCAGCGGTCTGCCGCTGATTCTGGCGACGCCGCTCTTCGGCATCATGCTCAATGTTTCGCCGCTGGGCATTATCGCAGTGATGGCGACGCTTGCAGCAGGAACGCCGGCAATCACCTTCATCGGCGCGGCTGCGGCCGCGGTTGCTTCCGCCCTGCCGCGCGGCGGGCTGCTGATCGCCGTGCTAACCCTGCCGCTGGTCATCCCGGTGCTGATTTTCGGCATCACTGCGACCAATGGCGCGTTGTACGATCCCGATCCGTTTACCGAGCCATTTCTCATTCTGCTGGCGCTGACGCTGTTTGCCGGTGTTCTCGGCCCCCTTGCCGCCTCTTTCATGCTGCGGCATTCTGCAGAGTGACCTCACGGAGGCGACACACTATATGAAGGGCCGATGAGCAGCGCACCGAACACACAGAGCATTCCGCAGGCTTCCGCCTCCTGGTGGACGCGGCTTGCCAATCCGACGCGTTTCATGGCGCTGGCCGGGCGGCTGATCCCGTGGCTTGCCGCGCTGACGCTGATTGCCGGCGCCATCGGCCTTTATCTCGGCTTCTCCGCGCCCGAGGATTACCAACAGGGCGCGACGGTGCAGATCATGTTCATCCATGTGCCGTCGGCCTGGCTTGCCATGATGTGCTATTCGGTCATGAGCATTTCTGCGCTCGGCACGCTGGTCTGGCGCCATCCGCTGGCTGATGTGTCGCTGCGCGCGGCTGCGCCCATCGGGGCAGCCTTTACCCTGCTGGCGCTTATCACCGGTTCGCTCTGGGGCAAGCCGATGTGGGGCACTTGGTGGGTTTGGGATGCGCGGCTGACTTCCGTGCTGATCCTGTTTTTGATCTATCTAGGCCTGATGGCGCTGTCGCGGGCCATCGAGGATCCGGTACAGGCGGCGAAGCCGTTGGCAATCGTCACCCTTGTCGGCTTCGTCAACATCCCGATCATCAAGTTTTCCGTCGACTNNGTGGAACACGCTGCACCAGCCGGCCTCGGTTTCGCGCCTTGGCCGCCCGACGCTCGATGCAGTCTTTCTCTATCCGCTGCTGACCATGGCGATTGCCTTCACGCTGCTGTTTTTCACGCTTCATCTGATGAACATGCGCAACGAGATTCTCGCCCGGCGCATCCGCGTCATGAAGCTCAAGCAGGCGGGAAGCTGAGCAGAAAATGTTCGGAAAGCACGCAGCCTTCATCCTTCCTTCCTATGGCATCACCGGGCTGGTGATTGTTGCTCTGGCCGTGTGGATCATCGTGACCTACCGCCAGCGCAGGCGGGAGATCGAGCGGCTTGAGGAAAGCGGTGCCAACCGCCGCGGCGCGAAGGGCGGTCAATGAGCGGGTCGCAGGAAGCCACCAACAAGCCCGGCAAAGGGTCCGGAAGGGGCCTGCTGATCGCATTGCTGCCGCTGGTCGTCTTTCTGGCGCTGGCGCTGATCTTCTACAAACAGTTGGCCGGTGGTGGGGCGAGTAGCGACATACCCTCGGCGCTGATCGGAAAGCCGGTTCCCGAAGTTTCCTTCGCTCCGCTGGAAGGCTTGTCGCAAGGTGGTGCGGCTGTACCCGCGGTGACGCCCGAACTGCTGAAGAGCATTCCCGAAGGCAAGCTGGCCATCGTCAATGTGTGGGCGTCCTGGTGCGGGCCGTGCCGTCAGGAGCATCCTCTGCTGGTCCAACTCGGCGGCGAAGAGGCCTTTGCTATTTACGGCATCAATTACAAGGACCACACCGAAAACGCCCTGCGTTTTCTCGGTCAGCTTGGCAATCCCTATGACGCGGTTGGCGTCGATCCGAAGGGGCGCGGCGCCATCGAATGGGGCGTTTACGGCATTCCCGAAACGTTCATCGTCGGCAAGGACGGCACGATCCTGGCCAAGCATGTGGGGCCGCTGACGCCGGAGGCGGTCGAAAAAACCATCCGGCCATTGCTTGGCGCAGGCAACTAGGCACAAGTCTACAAAGTGGCCGCGCCGCTATCCTCGATGGATTTGTGATCTGCGTTCAGGCTTTCGAGGGCTTCATCGAGAAGCTTCAGATCGGCACCGAGGTCGTCATCGTCACCCATGCCGCCTTCTGTTTCAGCCCGCATCTGAGCGCGTATATCCTCGCGCAAACGCTCCAGTTCAGTGATCTGTTGCCTGCTTTTCAGTGCCTTGCTGGAAAGTATCTCTTCGATTTCTGCTTTCATGGCCTGGCGGTTCATGGGGACCTCCATGTTCGTTGCTTGCAACGGGTATAACGGCCAACCCCCGGCAGGTGTTCCATGAAATGGAGGTTTTTCTCAGCCTATCAGGCGAGTGGCAATGGCGGGCACCGCCCTGCCGATGATCTGCGCCACCGCATCATAGGCGGCATCGCCCTCGCCCCAGGGGTCGGGTACATCCTGCAGCCCCTGGCCTGCATAGTTGAGAAAAAGATCGATTTCCGCCTTTCCGTCCGGGCATTCGGCCTGCAACCGGCGCAGGTTTTCGACATTGCTTCTGTCCATGCCGAGAATGACATCGAACTCGGCAAAATCGGAGAGGGCAACCTGGCGGCAGGCCTGCCCCGCCAGTGAAACGCCAAGATCGCGGGCAGCACGGACAGACCCTTCATGGGGCGGTTCGCCGATATGCCAGTTCGATGTTCCGGCTGAGTCGGCGCTCGCCATCCACTCTGTTCCCGAGCGCGTCAGGTGATGGTTGAACAGGCCTTCTGCCAGCGGCGAGCGGCAGATATTGCCAAGGCAGACAAAGAGGATGCGTTTCATGGAAGTCTGATCCCAATTCGGGCAGCCCTTGGCAAGAGGCGGGAACCGGTTTTTGATGGGTGCGTTTCAGGGAAAGGGAGACACGCCATGGCCAAGCAGTTTTCGCAGCAGGAAATAAGGGAAAAACTGTCTGAACTGGAAGGTTGGGAGCTGGCAAGTGGCGACAAGGCGATCCGGCGGCAGTTCCGTTTCAAGGATTTCAGCGAGGCCTTCGGCTTCATGAGCCGTGCGGCACTGGCAGCCGAAAAGCTCGATCATCATCCCGACTGGAGCAATGTCTACAACCGGGTGGAAGTCGTTCTTACCACCCATGATACAGGCGGGCTGACCGAACTCGATTTCAAACTGGCTGCGGCCATGGACAAATTGGCTACACGGTCGTGAGCCAGGCTTTGCTTGCGTTTTGAAATGGCCGGATTTGCATGGCGGACATTTGCAAGGTGATCGGTGCATTCCCATATGTAAGGTATGACCAGAACCGATGACAGAAGGACTGAAGGGCAGGTAGACGCCGCCGAAGACAGCCTGAAGAAGCAGATTCTCGAAGGAGAAATCCTCCCCGGCGCCGAAGAAAAGATGGGCGCCAACGAGAAAAAGGTTGCTTCAGGCTTCTGGAAGACGCTTGCCAAGGCTGCCGGCAAGGTTCCCTTCATGGAGGAACTTGTGGCTGCCTATTACTGTGCCTTCGACCCCAAGACACCCAACAGGGCACGTGCCATCCTGCTGGCCGCACTTGCCTATTTCGTGCTGCCGATGGACGCCATTCCCGACTTTCTGGCGGTTTTCGGGTTCTCCGACGACATCGCCGTGCTTGGTGCGGTTCTGGCGACCCTGCGCGGCCATATCCGTGAAGAACATCACGACCTTGCCCGCAAGAAACTTGCGCAATTGCGCGATTTTGCCGAATAACGGTGTAACCGCAACAAATCACGGGGCAGAAACCGGGCCGTGGTGCTTGTTTCGAACATGGGATCGCGTGCGCCCCGGGGCTATTTCGGCATCGGGGTGGAAGGCATTTCAAAGCCGATGAATTTCGGCAATCTGATGCGGACGGCGCACGGTTTTGGCGCCAGTTTCGTGTTCACGATCGCGCCGGCAAGGGTCATCGGCGAACCGAAGTCCGATACCACCCATGCGCGCGACCACATGCCCTGGTACAGTTTTCCCTCGCCGGGCGAACTTGTGCTGCCCGACGATTGCCGCCTGGTCGGCATGGAGTTGACGGAAGATGCGGTGGAGCTGCCAAGCTTTCGTCACCCGCTTCGCGCCGCCTATGTGCTGGGACCGGAAGGCGGATCGCTTTCGCCGGAAATGATGGCGCGCTGCGAGTTCATCGTCAAAATTCCCATTCACATCTGCATCAATGTCGCCATGGCAGGCTCGCTCGTCATGTATGACCGGATGATCTCGCTTGGCCGGTTTGCCGAGCGGCCGGTTGGCTCTGGCGGACCGAAAGAGGCGCTGGCGCAGCCGCAGCATGGCAAGCCGGTTTATTCCGGCGGCATGCGGATGGGAACAAGGCGCGGCAGGAGCAGCAAGCGAAAGCGCAGCTGACAAGCCCAAATCTTGCCCAGTTTGTCTGCGACTTCACCATGGAAACAGCGGCTAATCGTAAAACTGTTCACGCTTTGGTAAGGGAAAATAAAGCATGGTTGGCTCGATTCGCCGGGGTATCCCGATGCTCGCCTTGGACCTGTGATGATCACGGTTGCCATTGCCTGCGAATGTGGGGGAAGCCAAATGGGCCTAGAGCAGTTGATTGCAAGATGATTGGAACAATGACCGCCAAAAGTAGACAGAAGAAGACAGCACGCTTTCTCAAGGGCGTTGCTGTCCTCAGCCTGGCCGTGGGCGTAGCTGCGCTCGCCGTGCCGCACATCGCCAATGCGCAGTCGCCAACCCAGATCAAACAGCACAATGCCTGGGGCTCGTTCAGCTACCAGGGCTCCGAGGGCAAGGTCTGCTATGTTCTGTCTATACCGACGGACAAGAACCCCAAGGAACTGAATGGCCGTGCCGTCGATCATGGCGATGTGTTCTTCATGCTGGCCCAGCATCCCGGCCAGAACGTGCGCCTTGAGCCGCAGTTTACCGCCGGCTACCAGTTTCAGGAAGAATCCAAGGTCGTTCTCGACATCGACGGCAAGAAATTCTCCATGTTTACCCGCGGCCAGAATGCCTGGCTGGAAAATCCGGCCGAGGAAGCAACGGTCGTTGCTGCCATGAAAGCCGGTGCCAAGATGAGCGTTGCAGCCGTGTCGCGCCGTGGAACCCAGACGAACTACGATTATTCGCTTTCCGGCGTCACCGCCTCGATCAGCGATATTTCGGAGTGCAAGTAAGCCGCTATTGCAGGCTTCCTTTTTGATCCATGGCCGCCGGGCTGCAAAAGCAGTCCGGCGGTTTGCTTTTTGAGGCTGCGATGAACCGTGTTTACGACCTTACAGGCGATGAAATCCGGCTGCGTATCCGCCTTTCGCCCGGTGCGCGCAAGGAAGCGCTGGGCGGGCTGTGGGCGGATGAACATGGCAGGGCGCATCTCAAGGCAAGCGTTCGCGCCGTGCCGGAAAAGGGGTTGGCCAACAAGGCACTGATCGCGCTGCTGGCAAAACAGACCGGGACGGCAAAAAGCCTGGTCACGCTTGAAAGCGGCAGCACATCGCGCTCCAAGGTGCTTGCCTTGCCGCGCGAGGCAGCGGCAATTATCGACCGGTTGTTACAGGAAGAAGGCTGAGGTTCAGCTCCTGGTGCCGGCGCGTTCGATGGCCTCGCGAATCATCTTCTGCGCCGTCTTGGCGCCCATCCAGTCGCCGATCTTGACCCACTTGCCGGGTTCCAGATCCTTGTAATGCTCGAAGAAGTGCTGGATCTGCGACAGGGTGATATCCGGCAGATCTGTATAGTTCTTCACCGCATCGAAACGGGCCGAGACGCCCTTGGAGGGCACGGCGATCACCTTTTCGTCCTGGCCGCCATCGTCCTCCATGATGAGGACCCCGATGGGCCGCACGTTGATGACGCAGCCAGCTACCAGCGGGCGGCTGTTGGCGATCAGCACGTCGATGGGATCGCCATCCTCGGACAGGGTGTGAGGCACGAAACCGTAATTGCCAGGATAGGTCATCGGCGTATAGAGAAAGCGGTCGACGACGAGCGTGCCGGCCTCCTTGTCGAGTTCGTACTTGATCGGATGGCCGCCAACCGGCACTTCAACGATGACGTTGACATCTTCGGGTGGGTTGTTGCCGATGGAGATGGCATCGATGCGCATGAAGGACCGCCTTTGTCAGGTTGCGACCAAATGGGGGACTTTGCCGCCCTTGTATTGTCTTTGCTGCGAAATACAATTGTCAATTGGTCGTGATTGCGCTGCATAGGGTGCGCAATCATCGCGCTTTCGGAAAGGAAGTCCCGTGCACAGAACTCTTGCTGCCATTGTTGGTCTGGCCGGTATTGTTGGCGCCTGTCCGGTTGCGGCCAATGCCGCCGAGTCGGTTTATACGAAGCTCGACTTCGATACGGGTTGCACCTGGAAGAAACCTGAAAGCGAGGAGGAAGCGCAGATGGGTGGTGAAGCCGTGTGCGAGGGGCTTGAAGGCTATCCGGTGTATTTTGCCGAAAGCGATCTGCGCCAGTACACCGCCTATGGCCCTGCCACCGATCCCTTCGCCTTTCCAACGGGGTTCGGGCAGTGGAATTCCGTCAATGAGACGATCGAGTGGCGGATCGAAGATGGCAAACCGTTTGCCACCATCCACCGCTGGTTCATCGACAACATCAGTCCCGATACCGGCGCTTCCGATGAAGCCTTTCGCGGTCAGGTTCTGATAATCTCCACCGTCGCCGACCCCGATGCGCCGCCCGCCGAACGGGTCTCCTGCACCGTCGGCCTTGTCGATGCGCTGGAAAACCGTGACGCCAATGTGCTGGCGCGCGAGGTGGCGGATGACTATGCCAACGGCTTTCGTTGCGGGGTGGACAAGCCAGCATTTTACGGCAAGCGGGGCATTCGTTCGGGAAGTCCCTATGCCCTGCAGGACTAGGCTGCTTGCGAACCGGCAAAATTCATGACCTGACCCAGACGGCCAGTAAAACAGCGAGAATTTGATGAGCGGAAAAGAAATCACGGTGGATGTCGCCCTTGGCGAGCGCAGCTATCCGATCCTGATCGGCAGCGGCCTGCTGGAAACGCTCGGTGAAAGGGTTGCAGCGCTCAGGCCGAATGCCCGCTGCGCCATCATCACGGATGAAAATGTCGCCAGGCTGCATGCGCAAACTGCGATGGAAAGCCTTTCGGCTGCTGGGTTCGAGCCGGTACTGATTACGGTTGCGGCAGGCGAAAGCTCGAAATCCATGGGCGTGCTGGAAGCGGTTCTCTCGCAACTGCTCGATGCACGGCTTGAGCGCTCCGATCTCGTCATTGCCCTTGGCGGCGGCGTGGTCGGCGATCTGGCGGGTTTTGCCGCCGCCGTCTACAAGCGCGGCATCGACTTTGTTCAGGTGCCGACCAGCCTTCTGGCGCAGGTCGATTCCTCCGTCGGCGGCAAGACCGGCATCAACGCCAAACAGGGCAAGAACCTGATCGGTGCGTTTCACCAGCCGGTTCTGGTGCTGGCCGATACCGATACGCTGAAAACCCTGCCGGGGCGGGAATTTGCCGCCGGATATGCGGAAGTTGCCAAATACGGGCTGATCGACGACGCGGATTTCTTCGCCTGGCTGGAGAAAAACCGGGAAGCCATCTTTGCCCATGACAGCGCCCTCAGCGAGGCAATTGCCACCAGTTGCCGGGCCAAGGCGAAGATCGTTTCCATGGATGAGCGTGAAGGCGGCGCGCGGGCGCTGCTCAATCTGGGCCACACCTTCGGCCACGCGCTGGAAGGTTATGTGAAATACGATGCATCCCAGCTGGTGCATGGCGAGGCGGTTGCGATCGGCATGGCGCAGGCGCATCGCTTTTCCAACCGGATGAATTTGTGCAGCATGGACGATGTCGCCCGCGTGGAGCGCCACCTGAAGGAGGCCGGCCTGCCGGTCTCGGTGCGCGACATCCCGGGCACGCCGCCCGAGGCCGAGGCGCTTTTTGCCTTTATCACCCAGGACAAGAAGGTCACATCGGGAAAACTGAACTTCATCCTGACAAAGGGCATCGGCCAATCCTACATAGCCAAGGATGTGCCTGGCGATGAGGTCATGGCGTTTTTGAAAGAGGATTGCTTGCGATGACACCGGCAGAATGGCTGCTTCTGGCCTCCATACTGGTTCTTATCCTGTTTTCGGCGTTCTTTTCCGGCTCCGAGACCGCGCTGACGGCGGCTTCGCGGGCGCGGATGCATTCGCTGGAAAAACAGGGGGATCCCCGGGCTGCGACGATCCAGCGGCTGATCGGCAAGCGCGACCGGCTGATCGGCACGCTGCTGATCGGCAACAACCTCGTCAACATCCTTGCCTCGGCGCTGGCGACCAGCTTCTTTCTGAAGATGTTCGGCGAGGCGGGGGTCTTCATCGCCACGGCCTGCATGACCGTGGTTGTCGTTATCTTTGCCGAAGTGATGCCGAAATCCTGGGCGATTGCAAAGGCCGACCAGTTCTCGCTCGCCATTGCGCCCTATGTGCTGTTTTTTGTGCTGGCGCTGGCGCCGTTCGCCCGTTTCGTGACCTGGCTGGTCAAGGCCATTCTGAAACTGTTCGGCGTCAGGCTCGATGATACCCACGACATGCTGTCGGCCCATGACGAATTGCGCGGCACGTTCGAGGTCTTTCACCGCGAGGGTTCGGTGATCAAGGATGACCGCGACCGGCTCGGCGGCGTACTCGACCTGCACGAACTGGAAGTTTCCGATGTGATGGTGCACCGCACCGCCATGATGTCGATCAACATCGATCAACCGGCGGAAAAGGTGATTACCGAAATTCTCGATAGTCCCTATACGCGCATCCCGCTGTGGAAGGATGCAAGCGACAACATCGTCGGCATGCTGCATTCAAAGGATGTGCTGCGTGCGATCGGGCAGGGCGTCAGCCCGGCCGATATCGATCTGGCGAAGATCGCCTCCACGCCATGGTTTGTGCCGGAGACCACCTCCCTGCGGGACCAGCTTAATGCGTTTTTGCGCAGGAAGGCGCACATTGCCATCGTGGTCGACGAGTATGGCGAGGTGATGGGGCTGGTGACGCTGGAGGACATTCTCGAGGAAATCGTTGGCGATATCGCCGATGAGCACGATGTGGAGGTTAGCGGCGTTTCGAGCGAACCGGACGGTTCGGTGGTGGTCGATGGCAGCGTGCCGATCCGCGATCTCAACCGGGCGCTCGACTGGGATCTGCCGGACGAGGAGGCAACGACGGTTGCCGGGCTGGTCATCCATGCTGCCCAGATGATTCCCGAAGAAAAGCAGGCCTTCACCTTCTATGGCAAGCGCTTCGTCATTCTCAAACGGCAGAAGAACCGTATTACCCGGCTGCGCATTCGCAATCTGGCGAAGTGAGCCTACCCGATCTCCGACGGCGCTTTCGCCTCGATGGCGATGGCATGCAGCCCCTTGTCCATTTCGCTGGCGACAAGGGCGTTCAGCCGGCGGTGGCGATCGACGCGCGAAAGCCCTTCGAAGGCATCTGCCACGATGCGGATGCGCAGATGGGTTTCACCGGTCCCGTCGAAGGATTCCTGATGGCCGGCATGCAGATGGCTCTCATTGATGATTTCAAGCGCTTCGGGTGCCAGTTCCCGGCGGATATTCTCCTCAATGTCGTGTATGATGCCCATCGCCTTTTTCCTGTCGAGCGTTCGCTTTCGCCCACTTGATGGGGGCAATAAAATCACCTGTCAATTCTTGTTCATCCCGGTGCGAATCCCTATACCAGCGTCATGAAGCCCACATCCCCCCTTTTCGATTCCATCCGCGTCGGCAACAAGTCGTCGAAGAAAAAGAAGGAAGAGGACAACAGCCGTCCCTGCCAGTGGGAGGGGTGTGACAAGCCGGGCACGCACAAGGCGCCGATGGGCCGCAACCGCGAAGGCCAGTTCCTGTGGATGTGCATCGATCACGTGCGCGAATACAACAAGAACTACAATTACTTTTCGGGCCTCGACGACGACGCAATCGCAAAGTTCCAGAAGGATTCGGTCACCGGCGCTCGGCCGACCTGGGAGATGGGGTCGAACCGCTGGGGTAAATACCCGCCGATCAACGAACACGACCCGCGGGCAGCAGGCGCACAGCGCCTGTATAACCGGATGAACCGGCGCACCGGCAAGGCGACGGGGACCGGACCGGTGCGCTCCCGCAAGCTCAAGGCGCTGGAAAAGAAATCCTTTGAGGACCTGAACCTTCCGGCGACGGCGACCAGCGACGACATCAAGGCGCGTTACAAGCTGCTGGTCAAGCAGAACCACCCCGACGCCAATGGTGGCGACCGCAAGTCGGAAGAGCGGCTGCGCGAGGTTATTACGGCCTACAAGATCCTGCAGAAGGCGGGCTTCTGCTGAAGACCTCTTGCGGCTGTTATTGTCGCGGTCACAGAGACAGTGGCCGAAGGCCATTGTTTACCGTAAAAAAAGGCGCTAAGCGAAACTGAAAGGAATTCCGGTTCCGGCGTTTCCGCCGGGCGACAAACTTCCGACTCCTGCTGGTCACTGATTGGGCCATGGCTTGTGCGCCGCTGGTACTGTGAGCACGTGTTCGGAGGGGCGACAAGCCGGACAGGGAAATAGCCTCATTGGGAGACGCCTCGGATGAGCGAAGGAATGCCGGATACCGAACTGTCGGTGAAGAAGACCTTCAATATCGATTCGGACATCATGGTGCCCGCCTACAAGGAGCGCACCGAGCATGTGCCGGAAGTGGACCCGGACTATCTGTTCGACAAGGCAACGACGCTGGCGATCCTTGCCGGTTTCAAGCACAACCGCCGTGTCATCGTTTCCGGCTATCATGGGACCGGCAAATCGACCCATATCGAACAGGCCGCTGCGCGGCTCAACTGGCCGTGCGTGAGGATCAACCTCGACAGCCATGTCAGCCGTCTCGACCTGATCGGCAAGGATGCCATCATCGTGCGCGACGGGATGCAGGTCACGGAATTCCGCGACGGCATTCTGCCCTGGGCCTATCAGCACAATGTGGCGCTGGTGTTCGATGAATACGATGCCGGCCGTCCGGACGTGATGTTCGTCATCCAGCGGGTGCTCGAATCCTCGGGCCGTCTTACCCTGCTCGACCAGAGCCGGGTAATCACGCCGCACCCCGCCTTCCGGCTGTTTGCCACCGCCAACACGGTGGGGTTGGGGGATACCACCGGGCTCTATCACGGTACCCAGCAGATCAACCAGGCGCAGA
>JAGRLQ010000287.1 GCA_020441735.1 Nitratireductor sp. | reverse complement strand
CACAAGCATACCTGCAGGGCGATCTGGCAGAAGATGGCCGACAATGGCGATATCTACAAGGATGCCTATGCCGGCTGGTATTCCGTGCGCGACGAGGCCTATTACGATGAAAGCGAGACCGAGGTGCGCGACGATGGGGTGCGCTACGGCCCGCAAGGCACGCCCGTCGAATGGGTTGAGGAGGAAAGCTACTTCTTCCGGCTGTCTGCCTATCAGGACAGATTGCTCAAGCTTTATGAGGAAAATCCCGAATTCATCGGACCCGATACCCGGCGCAACGAGGTTGTCTCCTTTGTTTCGCGCGGCCTCAACGATCTTTCCATGTCACGCACCACCTTCGATTGGGGCATTCCCGTACCCGGCGACGAAGCGCATGTCATGTATGTGTGGGTCGATGCGCTGACCAACTATCTCAGCGCCACGGGCTGGCCGGAGACCCATGAGCGCAACCGGTTCTGGCCGGCAGACGCCCATATCATCGGCAAGGACATCGTGCGGTTTCATACCGTCTACTGGCCGGCCTTTCTGATGAGTGCGGGCCTGCCGCTGCCTAGGCACGTCTTCGGCCACGGCTTTCTGTTCAACCGCGGCGAGAAGATGTCGAAATCGCTCGGTAATGTGGTCGATCCCTTCGAGATGGCGGAACTCTACGGCGTCGACCAGATGCGCTACTTCTTCCTGCGCGAAGTGCCTTTCGGCAATGACGGCTCCTACAGTCACGAAGCGATTGTCAACCGCATCAATGCCGATCTTGCCAACGATCTCGGCAATCTTGCACAGCGTTCGCTGTCGATGATTGCCAAGAACTGCGAGGGCAGGGTGCCGCAGCCGGGTAATTTCAGCGACGAGGACAGGGCATTGCTCGATGCTGCCCACGCGCTCCCCGAGACTACACGTGGTGAGATGCAGGCATTCCGCATCCACAGGGCGCTCGAAGCGATCTGGCAGGTGGTAGGCGATGCCAACCGCTATTTTGCTTCCCAGGAACCCTGGGCGTTGAAAAAGACCGACCCCGAACGCATGGCGACCGTGCTCTATGTCACGGCCGAGGTCATCCGCGTCGTCGCCGTCATGGTTCAGGCCGTCATGCCGGAAAGTGCGGGTAAACTGCTCGATCTTCTGGCCGTGCCACAGAATGCGCGCCAGTTTGCCGATACGACGACGCAACTGGCGGCGGGCGTTGAACTGCCCCAGCCACAAGGGGTGTTTCCACGCTATGTGGAAGCAGAAGCGTGAGGCCCGTATTTCATGCAGAGCGCACACTTGGAACTTGCGATCCCGGTTCTGCCGTCGAAAGACGTTGGGGCCGCAGTTGCGTTCTATGTTGAGAAGCTCGGGTTTGCTCACCGTTTTTCCGACGATGCCGACGAGCCGGCATATGCCGGTGTCGCCCGAGGCGATGTTGTCTTTCACCTGCAATGGCACGACCCGGCTGAATGGGCGGTTGCGGTTGATCGCCCGATGATCCGCATCGTCGTGCAGGATGTTGCGGCGCTTCATGCCGAATATGAAGGGCAGGGCGTCTTCCACGAAAACACCGCAATCCGCAAAACCGCCTGGGGAACCGAGGAGTTTGCGTTCTACGATGGTGACGGTAACGGGTTGACCTTCATGCGCATCCTCGAGCCGGGGGAAGAAGCGTGAGCAAGGTGGAAGCAAAAACCTCCAGCATTGAGCGGGTGAGGGCAGCACTTTCCGATTCCGGACTGGCACTGGAGGCCGTTGAACTGGATGCCAGCACCCGTACGGCGCCAGAGGCGGCAAATGCCATCGGTTGCACCGTCTCCCAGATCGTCAAATCGCTGGTCTTTAGGGGCAAGGAAACGGGCAAAGCCATTCTCGTATTGGCAAGCGGAACCAACCGGGTCGATGAAAGGCAAATGGCGGCGATCGCCGGCGAGGCGTTGGGCCGCGCTGATGCCGATTTCGTGCGGGCCGAAACCGGCTTTGCCATTGGCGGCGTGGCGCCAGTCGGCCATATCAAGCCGGTTACAACCTTCATCGACCGGGATCTGCAGCAATATGAGGCAATCTGGGCTGCCGCCGGAAAGCCCAACGCCGTGTTCCGCCTGACGCCCGATGATCTGGTTGCCTTGACCCAGGGTGCAATCGTTCAGATCTGTTAAGCTCAAACCGGACCGTATTCATGCTTGTCGATTCCCATTGCCATCTTGATTTCCCCGACTTTGCTGACGAATTGCCGGAAGTGGTCGCGCGCGCCGAAGCTGCCGGGATCGGGCGCATGGTGACGATCTCCACTTGGGTAAAAAAGTTCCCGCAGGTTCTCGCTGTTGCCGAGAAATTCGAAAACGTCTTCTGCTCCGTCGGCACCCATCCCCACAATGCTCATGAGGAACTGGATGTTACCGCCGAACAGCTGGTCGAACTGGCAAACCATCGCAAGGTGGTGGCCATCGGCGAGGCGGGCCTCGATTATTTCTACCGGCAGGACCATGCGAAGGAGCAGGCGCAGGGCCTGCGCACTCACATCGCGGCGGCGCGTGAAAGCGGCCTGCCACTGGTCATCCATTCGCGCGATGCCGATGACGACATGGCGCAAATCCTGCGCGAGGAAACCGGGAAGGGCGCCTTTCCCTTCGTTCTGCATTGCTTTTCCTCGGGCCGGGCGCTGGCAGAAACCGGGGTGGAACTGGGCGGCTACGTCTCCTTCTCCGGGATATTGACCTTCAAGCGGTCTGAGGAATTGCGTGAAATCGCCGCCACCTTGCCGGCAAACCGGCTGTTGGTGGAAACCGATGCACCCTATCTGGCGCCCCAGCCATGGCGGGGAAAACGCAATGAACCATCCTACGTTACCGATACCGCGCGGGTATTGGGAGAATGCCTGGGTGTCGATGAGGAACGCATAGGCTCGATCACTTCTGAGAACTTTTTCCGGCTGTTTTCCAAAGTGCCGCAGCCGGCGGACGGTTAAGCGCCATGACAGACACGCTTCGCTTCACCGTTCTGGGCTGCGCCTCGTCTCCGGGCGTTCCACGCATTACCGGGGAATGGGGGGCCTGTGACCCGGAAAACCCGAAAAACCGGCGCACGCGCTGCTCGCTTCTCGTCGAGCGCATTAGCATCGACGGCGTGACCCGTATTGTCGTCGATACCAGCCCGGATTTCCGCCAGCAGATGATCGATGCCCGAGCCGCCACGCTCGATGCAGCAATCTTCACCCATGCCCATGCCGACCACATTCACGGCATTGACGATCTGCGCCAATATGCGATCGCCCAGCGGGCGCGTGTGCCGGTTCACGCCGACCTTGCCACCTATCGCGAGCTTGAGGAGAAGTTCGGCTACATTTTCAAATCTGCAGAAGGCTCGATCTATCCGCCGATCTGCGATTGGCATGAACTGACGGCGGGAAAAACCACCATCATCGAAGGGAAGGGTGGTCCGATCGCCTTTCTGCCGGTCAGGCAGGTGCACGGGCCGATCCATTCTCTCGGCTTCCGTTTCGGTCCACTTGATGCCGATAGTGGCGAATTGGTGTTTTCAGGCGGTCTGGGCTACTCGCCCGATGTCAGCGACCTGTCAAAGGAAAGCATCGACCAGCTCAGGAATCTTGATGTGTGGATCGTCGATGCCCTGCAATACAGGGAGCACATCAGTCATTTCTCGCTTTCACAGGCGCTGGACTGGATCAAGCGGCTGGCACCAAAGCGCGGTGTGCTGACCCACATGCATATTCCGCTCGATTATGCCACCGTGATGGCCGAAACGCCCGATCATGTCGAACCTGCATATGACGGGCTGGTGTTTGAACTGCCGGCCTGAGGTTTTGATACCTTCCTAGTGCACCTGAACAATGAAATCGGTGCCGTTGCCGGTTTCGGTACCCAGCCCGTTGTCGGAGATCGCAAAGGAAGCGCCGTGGCCGATCATGGCGGCGATGCGGTCGCGGGTTTTCATGTCGATGATCAGCCGGTCAAGCACTTCGCGCGAATTGGTGCGCACCAGATCGCCGGTGCCTTCGACGGTCATCTTGTGATCGCGGATCACCGAGCGCGGTATCCGGCTTGAAAGGGATAAAGAAAGCCAGTCGAGTTTCTCCGTGTCGCCGGAAGCCAGGAAGAAGTGCGTTCCCAGCGGCTCTTGCGGATCGCGAATGCCGACCGGCGCCGAAAACACCGGCTGATGGCCACGCCGCACATACAGCATGCCGGGCAGGGGCCGTTCCTCGCCTGAAGCGGCATAAACCGCATCCATCAGTTCCTCGCTCAGCATGCCGGTTGGCGCAAGTCCCGTTGCCTTCTGAAAGCGGATCACGGCCTGTGCAGTCCCACGGCCATAAAGGCCGTCGGCCTCGCCTGCATCATGTCCAAGCCCGTTCAGCATGCGCTGCAGATCGCGGGTGATTTCACGCCGCGTGTTTCGGGTGACATAGATACGAAGAGGCGCTTCCAGATCGGCTACCTCGCCGCCGGGATCCATGACCGGCAACCCGTCCAGCAGGCCGCCATTGGCAATTCCATCGATGGTTTCGCGCAACGAGGCTGTTCGCGCACCGATTGCAACCGGCTGGAACAGCGTCTTGTGGTGAATCGGTGCCGGTTGCAGCTCTTCGCGGGCAATCAGCACATGGGCGCCGCGCTCGGTAAGACTGTACAGCTTCTTGGCGAAGGCTGCAGGTAGCCGCACACAGCCATGGGAAGCCGGCCAGGATGGCACCGAGTTGGACTGGTGCAGTGCGATGCCTGACCAGGTCAGCCGCTGCATAAAAGGCATCGGCGCGCCGGAATAGATATTGGACTTGTGGTACTTTTTCTTTTCCAGAATGGAGAAGACGCCCATTGGCGTATCATGGCCGGGCTTGCCGCTCGAAACCTTGGAGGTCTCCAGTTTTGTCGCTCCCCGGTAGAAGTGCAGCTGCTGCTTGTCCAGCGAGACGGTCACAAGCATCGGTGCATTGGCCTGGCTGTCGTCGTCGTCCTCGTCTGCGCGGACGGTAAGCTCCGTGAGCCCGGACTTCTGGGTGCCCTGTGTTGCTGAGGCCGGCAGCGGCCACGCCATCGAAAACAGCAATGCGCTTGCCGCCATCATCCTGACGGCATCTCGCCGAGCACTGCTATGGCACCGCGAATTCTTCGAAATGAAGGCGTTTGAATGCACGTTGTGATCCCCCGTGATCATCAAGTTGGCACCTTGTTGGCGCGTTGCCGCCGGCATGGCTACCGCGACCTTGGCTCATCTGGTGGCCCGATCCGAAACCAACCGGCGTTTCCAAATCACTTTGCCTGGACTACATTTTGCCCGATATGCATTTTGACACAGTTAACACCGGACCATGCCGGTGTCTGCCTTTGGAAGCCGAACGCGCGGTAAGGTCATTGACACTTCATAGCCGGTTGATCGGGATTGTGACAACAAAGCGTCAGGAGGGTCGCTGAAGAAACCTCAGAAGACACATTAGATAAAAATTATATCCATTTGATTTAAAATCGAAATATAGAAATAACAGCGCTTCAAGATAGTTCCATAATATATCTTATGCGACTGATGGATATGGTTGCTGTCATGGGGATGGAATGGCATCGCAGATGTGCTCCACCGTTTCATTTTGCGCATTTCCAAGCTCGCCTGATTTGGCTGCCCTCTCGCGTTCAGGCGAATCAAGACGGAACGCGGCGAACCGGGATGCCGGGACTTCAGCACCCGGTGCTTTGCGTCTGCCATCCGGCGAAAGCTGAAACACCGGCAACCAGCCATCCAGCCATCATGGCGAAGCCGCCGGTTGGCGCGGCATTGGCAAACAGACGCGCGTCCGAAAACACGCGCAGGCCGAGGTCGGTTGAAAACAGTATTGCTCCGGCGGCGATCAGAAATCCACCGAGTGTCAGGATCCGGTTTCGGCTACCCAAAAGCGCGATGGTAAGTATCGCTGGGGCATGTGCCAGCAGCACAAGCGCGACAGCACCGGCCAACCGATCGGCACCGCCTGCCACACCACCATGGGCGGCATGGGCGGCAGCAGCGACGCCGGTAGCGCCCATGATGGCTGCAAGCACCAGCAGCGCCCTTCCCGGTCGTCCGCTGACGGGTTTCCGCTCGGCAATCATCATCCTGCTCCTGTTGGTATGCCCGCCATTTTCACCCATGTTCTTGACATACAGGGCGGCAGGATCAAGGACATCATCGACGCACCCGGTTCCGGAAAGGCCGGGCACAACCCGCCGTATCCTGCAGGTATCCAGTTACATGAAACCATCCCGCGACATTTCCCGCCTTATCGAGATCATGGCCGCACTCAGGACGCCGAAAACCGGCTGCCCCTGGGATCTGGAACAGGATTTCCGCTCGATTGCACCTTACACCATCGAGGAAGCCTATGAGGTCGCCGATGCCATCGAGCGCGGCGACATGGACGATCTGCGGCTCGAACTGGGCGACCTGCTGCTGCAATCAGTCTATCACGCCCGCATGGCCGAAGAGGAAGGCCGTTTCGATTTCGGCGATGTGGTGGAAGGCATCACCGCCAAGATGATTCGCCGCCATCCCCATGTCTTCGGGGATGAAGCCGGAGAGCAGTATTCGGCCTCCGGCATGGCAAAAGGCACATGGGAGCGCATCAAGGCAGAAGAAAAGGCAGAAACGGCTGCCCGCCGCGAACAGATGGGGCTGCCGCCGAAGGCAAAGGGCGACAGCCTGCTGGATGATGTGCCAACCGCCCTTCCCGGCCTTACCCAGGCCGTCAAACTGCAGCAAAAGGCTTCCAAGGTCGGGTTCGACTGGAACGATCCCAGGGCGGTGCTTGCCAAGCTGCGCGAAGAGGCCGACGAACTGGAGGCCGAACTTGCTACCGACAAGCCTGATGTGACAGCAATCGGGGACGAGTTGGGCGATCTGCTGTTTGTGCTGGCCAATTTGGCACGCCATCTGGAGATTGACCCGGAATCAGCCCTTCGCCGTACCAACGCCAAATTCCGAAAGCGTTTCGGTTATATCGAGAAGAACATCGAAAAGCGCTGTGGAAAGCCGTTATCCGAGGCTGATCTCGATGAAATGGAAGCGCTCTGGCAGGAGGCAAAGACCGAAGCGCCGTAAGTCCCCTCGGTGGCCCTTCGGGGAACTCTGCCGTGCCCTGTCAGGAAGCTTCGGCCAGATAGGCGCGGTAGCGCGCCTCCCCGACATTGGCGTTGAGCCGCACGGTCAGATCGACGCTGCCATCCTCATTGTCGTGGCGGGTCATGACACTGGCATCGCGATAGATTTCCGGCAGAGTTGAAAGCTCTGCCGGCTCCAGATGCAGGGATACCATCCGCGCATCGGCGCCGATTGCCGTCTCGATGCGTTCGAGCAGGGTTTCCGTGCCCTCTCCTGTAACAGCGGAGACCAGAATTGCGCCGTCTGCTGATTTTGTATCGCGGATGCTGGCAAGCGCCTCCTGCGGCAGAAGGTCGATCTTGTTGAGTACCTCGATCACCCCTTCCCTGCCGTCATCGCCAATGCCGAGATCGGAAAGGATCTTGTAAACATCGCCAGCCTGGGCAGCATTTTCAGGATCGGCGATATCGCGCACATGCAGGATGACATTGGCTTCAACCACCTCTTCCAGCGTTGCCCGGAAGGCGGCAACCAGATGGGTTGGCAGGTCCGAGATGAAGCCGACCGTATCCGACAGTATGACTTCCGTTCCCTGCGGCAGGGTCAACTGGCGTAAAGTAGGATCAAGCGTGGCAAACAGCATGTCCTTTGCCAGCACTTTTGCCCCCGTCAGGCGGTTGAACAGGGTCGACTTGCCGGCATTGGTATAGCCGACCAGCGCCACCACGGGATGCGGCCTGCGTTTGCGGCCGGCACGGTGCAACTGGCGGGTGCGCCGAACCTTTTCAAGTTCGTTTTCAAGCTTGAGGATCTTGGCCTGGATTTCCCGGCGGTCGGCCTCGATCTGGGTTTCCCCGGG
>JAGRLQ010000286.1:3655-5669 GCA_020441735.1 Nitratireductor sp. | reverse complement strand
GTATTCTTTCGCTTTCGCGTAGAAGCTCCGTTAACAGCGGTCTGCTAGAATTGCCCCATAAAAATAAGAACAAGGTGCAACAGGGGGCACTCCATGAAATCCCTTCTCAAGAAGGCGGTTCTCGCCACGCTTATCGCCGTGCCTTTGGCCGGCTGCAATACGACCGGAACATCGAGCCATGCGCCGGCGGATTCCCAGAGTTTCGTCTATTCGCGCGACGGTTTCGTTACCCATTCGCCACAGTCCGACCATGCAAGCCTCAAGGGCGACAGCTCCAAGCGCCTGCTGGAACTCGGTAAAGAGAATTTCCGCCTGCAGAACTATGGCCTTGCCGAGCGTTATTTCCGTGAGGCCGTTGCGCGCCGCGCGGACAACGCAGGCGCCTGGGCCGGCCTTGCCGCCGCCTATGACCAGCTTGGCAATTTCGAAAAGGCCGACCGCGCCTACAAGGCACTGGTCGATCTGAAGGGCAATGATCCGCGCGTGCTCAACAACATGGGCTATTCCTATCTGCTGCGCGGAGACTACAAAAAAGCCCGCAAATATCTCAACCGCGCCCAGGATGCCAATCCGGGTCTGGATCATGTTCAGGGCAACATCCACCTGCTGGAGAAAGTCGCCAGCACCTGATAGCAGATACGCGGTTTATGGTTTCATGCCGGGCGCCGGGATTATCCGGTAGGCCCGGCATTGTTTTTTCCCGGCCTGTTTTGAGTGAATGCAAATCCGGTAACGGGTATCTCCCGCGCCACTGAGCGGCACTTCCACAAATGCAGGCAGCACCCCTCCCCTTTTAGCGCGCCAGGAAAACTGCCGGACGGCTGCGTCCTGGAATGTGTCCATCGCCTCAAGGCGGATCTCATCAGTCTTCAAATCAGCGGCAAAGGCGGGAACGGGCAACAATACCCGGTCTGAAAATCCTACCACGATTTCTGCCCCGGCCGTCGCCGCCTGCGCCGATTCCCTATACGGCACATGGCCCGAAAAACTGATTGCTGCAGACCCGGCCATGGCAATGTCCGGCGCGGCGAAAACCGCTCCCGTCAGCAGAATTCCCGCCACGGGACGAAGGAACTTTGGACCTGGACCCGGCTTGTGATTGCAAGCTGTTTCAGGATGGAACGTCATGCCTAACAGGAAGCAAGAAGCGGGCCGGTTTACTCCCCGTTCACCGTAAGAAAAGAACTGTCGGCAGCGGCACAAAAACCTGCCGATGGGTCACCTGCGTTTACCATTTTCTAAGGGCTGACAGGTAATTTCTCACCTAGCCTATGCAGGGGGTTGTGGCTGAAGAGTGGGGACTATTCCAGTACCTTCAGGCTCCTGTCCGGCGACATAAAAAAATACAGGAGAGTCAAACATGAACAAGTTTCTTCCGGCTGCTGGCGCGGCAATGCTCGCGCTCGCGCCCATCAACGCGCATGCAGTTACCGGCAATGTGATCTTCAACGGTACTGTAACGCACTCTTGCACCATCACGGTTGGCGGCACTGCCGGTTCGCTCGATGCGAATGCCGGCTTCACCACTCTGTCGTCCAGCATCGGCTCCGGATCGGCCGGCACTGCCACTATCGTTGCAACCGGCAGCGGGTTTGACGTCAGCGTTGACACGCCGACGCTTTCCAAGCCGGCTGAAGACACGAGCAGTGAAACCCTGAGTGCATCTTACTCAACTACGGGTGCTTCCTCGGTGTCGGGTACCGACGCCTCGGCGGCAAACGACCTCGCCAACGGCACGACCAACGTGTCCGTTAACATGCAAGCTGTGAAGTCGGGCTCCGATGTTTTCGAAGCCGGTGCCTATACGGGTACTGTCGTACTTCGCTGCGAATAACACTCCAGAAAGGCACAGACACGACATGAACAAGTCATCCATTTTTTCCAGGATCACTCTCACTTCATTTCTTGGCTGTGCCTTTGCGCTCACGCTGCTGCCCAACGAGGCAGCAGCACAAGCCATGTCTCCCATGAGGGGGCAGGTTCAGAGCTTCACGGATTCATTTGCATTGAAGGT
>JAGRLQ010000286.1:0-3530 GCA_020441735.1 Nitratireductor sp. | reverse complement strand
GGCAGAAACTCCCGCCCCGTAACGGTCATGGTGCCGTTTGATGGAGCCAACCAACGTAAAGTCCGTGTCTGCACTGAGTCTGTTCCGTTCCCGGGAATAGGCGGAAAAACAACAACAACAATAAAGGCGCAGATATGTGGGAAGTTTCTAGGGGAGCGGTTAAACTAGCCACTATGGCTCTGGCAGCACTTGTCTTTTCAGGCGTCAAGGCAAATGCCCAGGATACCACCATCAATCAGAACATTTCCGGCTTCAACCTGCCGGGCGTCACCCTGCCGCAAGGCCATGACGAGGTGCGCGCCGCAGACGGCACGACCTGCCGTTCGGCAGTAGGCGGAAATGGTGCATATATGGATTTGGGCGTGATCGGAAATCCCGAACAGACGACCACCGGCGAGAGCAGTTTCTCAGCCTATGGACGCATTGTGGTTCCGCTCGGCGCAAACCGCAAACGCGTGGACTGCACCAGGCTGTACGACCTTGAGGTTGCCCGTCTGGAGATGGAGCTCAAGCTGATGCAAATGGGCCTCAATCGCGGCATTGCGCCGGTTTCCGAAGGTTCTTCCAGCCATGCTGCTGAAGCACCCGCCAGCACCGATGACATCCAGGTCGCGCAGATTGCACCAGCCAAGGTCAGCAAAAAGGCCGAAGCTGATAGCGGCGACGATTGGGCGGATGACGGCTGGTCGACAGACGGTCTGAAGAAGAAGTGATGCGATGACAACGGGGCGCTATTGCAGAAAAGCTGTTGGGAGCTTCTGCAGGCATGGCTTTTCCAAAGCGGTGTCCGTGGCGTTTTGCCTGTTGTCCATCGTTCCTTTGCCCGCTGGCGCTCAGGATGCTGCCCAAACCACGGCGCAGACGGCCGATGAGATCATTGAAGAGGCGCTGGAAGGTACAAACGCGCTTGAGGAGGATTTTCGCCGCCCGAAGAATAATTACTGTCAGATCATTCTCGGCGGCGAAGGCGTGCTGCGTGAAGTACCCGGCCTGTTGGAACTGTCGTCAAAGTCGGCAGGTGGTCGGCCCGGCAGCGCACAGGTTATGACATCCAACGCCTCCTTTCGCATCAGCATTGATACGCCACTCGGCTTTCACAGCGCACCGAGAGATGGCAACAACGGTGTTGTCATGGCTGCCAGCTACAGTGGAAACGGCGCATCGAATTTTTCGGAAACGCCAGGCGACATCCAGCACAAGCTGAAGAAAGGTATCACCAATATCGAGGCGCATCTGGTCGCCCACCGAAATGGTGAACCCTTTCCGGCGGGAAACTATGCCGCGGTTCTCACCTTGAGATGTGAGTGATGCTGGCGATGGCGGACAAGGCACATTTCCGGAGCAAACGGAAAACCGTGTTCCAAACGGTGGCAGCGGCGATTGCCGGCTTGCCTGTTCTGCTGTTCCCGGCAACCGCTACTCCTGCCAGCGGCACGATCCAGTTCGGTGGCAACATCACCTATTCCAATTCGTGTTCCATCGTGGTCGGCGCACCAGGAACCATCACCCCCAACGCTGACAGCACACAACTCAGTTCCAAGAATGCCGGTGGCCAGCAGGGCGTTGCCGACATCTACTCGATTCACCGCTACGATATTTCGGTCTCCTCGCCGGACTTCTTCACAAACGCACCCTCGGGCGGCAATGACAACGCGACCTTCACGACAACTTTTTCTGGCGAAAGCCTGCACCGCGGACGCACCTTTTCAGAACGCCCGGGCGACAGCCCTGTCCGCTTGCGCAATGGCTACAGCATTACCCGCGTTTTCGTGGATCTCGAAGCCGACCGCACCGACTCGTTTCCGTCAGGAAACTACACAGCGGTTGCCATTGTGAGATGTGAGTAGGCTGCAGGCATCGACAGGCCGTTCCAGCATCAACCCTTTGCGGCAGGTTCGACCTTCTCCAGAATCTGGCTCCAGGTCATCCGGCCATTGCCGATCTGTTCCTTGACCGTAATGCCGAGTTCCGGTGAGAACCACACATAATGGATCATCTGCCGCGGCAGACCCGGCGGCGTAGGCAGTTTTACCTTCATGGCCTCAAAGACGCCGGCAGGGAGCTTCAGCCGCTCGATGCCGATCACGGTGACAATCCCCCCGCCTTCGCTGACCTTGCCACTGCGGTGATCCTTCATCTTCCACTGCATCACCCACTTGTCACCGGCCTTCATGGGAAAACGGTAACGCTCCTCGGCAGGCTTGAACGTCGTCAGCGCCTTGTCGGCGGCGTTGCGATAGCCCTTGAGGCTGAAATTGCCGGTGTCGTAGTAGGCGAAGGTGGTCTGATCGAGCCCCTTGACGGATTTGAACCGTACATAGGTCTTGTCGCCCATCGAAGCCGTTCCATCGGCCACGTAGCTGATGACCGGCGGCAGGGTGGACCAGTTGTTGCGCCAGGTGAAAACCGTTCCCTTTTCGGGGGCCTGATAATGCGTGATCACGCCATCTTTCACCGGACTGCCCGTGTCGGTCTTCAGGGCCGCCGTTTTCATCGCCGGGGCGGAAGCCTCGGCCTGATCGCTCTCTGCAGCCTCATCCTGAATGGGATTGGTTTCCGGCTCTGCCGTTTCGGTGCTTGCCGTCACGATGTCATCCACGGCCGTCAGGGCCTTGTCGTCGGCGGCACCGACAGTGGATGTGTTCTGGCAGGCCGCCACCCCAACCGTAAGCAGCAAGGCGGCAGTGATTCTGACGATCATGAACATTCCCCGAAACTGTCCCGAAAACCGGCCTGATAGTGCAGTTTTTGCGTTAACGAAGCCTTAGCGGGCTGGGCATATGATGCTTCCCACCGCAGGCCGGCACAGCCAACTGCGGTATGTTCCAGCAACAATGCGGCTTCATCCGGCGGAAAATGCGCCGGGAAGATATTAACAGTTCGCAAACAGCATACTGAAAATGCACCGCGACGCCTGAACCGCACGGTAATTCCCGCATGATAAAAGGGCACCAACGTGGGGCGTGTATAAAAATTTAGAACCCGTTGGAGAGCGAGTTTCGCCATGAAAGGCATTGTGAAAAAGTTTCTGAGGAACGAGGGCGGCAACTTTGCCACGATTCTTGGCGTCGCCATTACACCGGTCCTCATGTGTGCGGGCGTATCCGTCGACTATGTCGGTTTCAAGCGGCTGGAAACCCGCATGACCCTGTCGGCAGAGGCGGCCATGCTGGCTGCTTCCAAGGAAGTACAGAAAGCCCGCGAAGAGGATTATGCCGATAACGGCAATTACGACTTTTCCAATGCGGAACTGGTGGAAAAGCTCGACGAGGTGTTCAAGCCGCATTTCGAGGCCAACTACGAAGCTGGCGGCTACGATCTTCATGAGGACAGCTACACGCTGGAATACATGGAGGTCGATGATCAGGCCAAGGTCATGATCACCATGGATTACGACACCGCCGTAATGAGGGCTTTCGGCTACAACAAGATGACCGCTCGCAAGGAGATGGTCATCAACATGAAAGTCCAGCCGAAGAACTACATCATCGATATCGTCATGTGCATTGATGCCACCGGCTCGATGCAGA
>JAGRLQ010000285.1 GCA_020441735.1 Nitratireductor sp. | reverse complement strand
AGTGAAGCCGCAAATGCGGCGATGGGAAATACTCTCATTGGAAACTCCTTTGCTTTCGCCCTTCCGCGTTGACCGGCACGCCATGAAGGCGCAACCTGTTCGCATCGGGCTTGCATCCGAAACGCCGCAGAAAGAGAAAGGTTGCGCGAGGCGCTATCGGAGCGATGGTCGAGAACCGGTTGCTGCAGTTCCTGAGCTATGGCGGTCAATTGATGAAGTGCTTCGCGAAGGCACTTGAAGGAGAGCAGGTTTCCGGACTGCCAATGCAGGTGCTCAACAAGAAGGATCAGTGGCTGACCTGAAAGCAGAAGACAAACAGGAGACCCTGCAGCGTCTGTTTGTCGGGATTATCATACGTGTCGGCTGGATCCGGTTTGAACTCGACCGGCAGGCTTTCCTTGACTGGCTGGTTGATATCTCTCCGGATTCACTTTCCCGCGACAATATCCGATCCTTCGTACTGGAGCAGCCGATGTAGGCCCGGCGCAGAGGCGTTGAAAGTCGCATGTTGATGGCAAACGGTGCATCATTGCCAAGGCTGGATGCAGCACTCATCGTGTAAACCGGCATGCAATATCTTGACTAGCGTAGCGATGCCAGTTCTGAAATCAGCTCATCGGTTGTCACGTGGCGGCAGTATCCCTGTATCGTTTTCAGGGAGTGGTCGTGCCGTTCCTGGGAGTAGGTCAGGCAGGCGTCGCTTACCTGTGTTACCAGGTAACCGAGATCGCATGCATCGCGAACAGCGCTTTCCACGCATTGATCCGTAACAAGGCCGCAAATCACCAATTGGCGAACGCCCAGATTGCGCAGCACGTAGTCGATATGGGTCGAAACGAAGACGGATGAGGAGGTTTTGGGCAGGACAATCTCGTCATCTTCCGGTGCAATCGCGTCCAGCACCTTACCATCCCAGGAGTCCTTGGCGACATTAAAACCGGTGATCTTGTAGTCGAGGCTGCGGTCGCGCCCATCCTTCGTCAGGCTTTCGATCGTGGTATACATTACCTCGATCTTCGCCTTGCGGAATGCAGCCTGCAGTTTCTGCATGTTCGGCAGTGTTTCGCGCTCGAACTTGTCGAAGAACCAGCCGTACTTTCGCTCAAACTCGTCTGGTGCGACATCCTTGAACTCCCCGCCATCCCGGCGCGCGCAGAAGTTCTGAACATCGACGAAAAGCAGCGCGGAGGCCGCGGGATCAAGTGGCAGGTTTCGGGTCAGTTGCATCACAATGCTCCATGAATCGGGAAAGAAGATCGTAAAGGCGCCCAGCCCATTCGCTGCGGCCTTCGAATGTCAGGAGATGATCGTTGCGCACTTCCACGAGGCTGTGGGGAATGTTGCGTTGTTCCGCACAGGCGGGGATGAACCAGTCGGTTTCATCCTCGATGGAATAGGGCTGATTGTCGCCGATTGTCATGCCGGGCCAGGCCTCGCGGGCGCGCGCCACCAGTTCATGGCCGCGGCTGGCCGGATGGCGGTGTAGAAAGCCGATATCCCAGGGGCGTTCGAAGCCGTCCATTCGAGGCGTGAAGCTGTGGATTGAAAAGGCATAACGAACAGATGGCTTGGATATCTCGGCCTCGCAGACATTGGCAAATGGGATGAATATCTCGGCTGCACGCGCGTCACGTTCTGCCTGGGAAATTCCGTTGTTCGCCGGGATGACGACATGATCGCTGATTGGCGGTATCGATTGAGAGCTGGTCAAGGGGCGGTTGCAGTCGATCACAAGACGGCTGTAACGCTGCAGCACGAGCGTGCATTCAAACCTTTGCGCCAGGTCGCGGGCGAGTTCCTCGGTGCCGATGTCATAGGCAATGTGCAGGCCCAGCTGGTCATCGGATAACCCCAGCGAACCCAGGGCCGCCGGCATGGCGCGTCCGGCATGTTCACAAACCAGCAGCGTGGCTGATTTCGATCGGGCATTCACGATCTCCACCGGCTCCGGATCCGTATGATTGTCCAGCAGGCTTTCAGCCGAAGGTATTTGCACAGAAGAAGACAAGGCCAGACTCCTGAGGCAGGGAATTGATGTGTGCAGGATATGATGAGAAAATAAATTATCATTTTCAAGAGAAATTACATAATTGACAAAAAAATTTCTTTTGGTCTATCCTGCCTCCAACGTCACTCCTATTGCTTGGACCGTTATGCAAGTTCGCCAGAAACTGGAGGAAATGGCAGGCCAGCTCACTCCCGCTGAGCGGCAGCTGTCTTCTGTTCTCCTGGCCGACTATCCCTTTGCCGGGCTGGAGCCGATCCAGGAACTGTCGCGCAAAGCCCGCATTTCCGCACCTTCGATTTCGCGGTTTGTCAGCAAGCTCGGCTATGCGGGGTTTCAGGAATTTCAGCAGAAGCTGGTTCGCGAGTTGAAGCAGGGGTTGCGGTCACCGATTGATCTCTGGGAAGACCACGCTATCGACCGGGAAGCGCCGCTGGCTTCCTATCTGCAGCGCATAGAGGCGCTCAATGCCGATCTTCTGAACCGAGTATCACCGGCACAGTTTGACCGGGTCTGTGAACTCCTCGTCGACCCGAAACGCAAAATCTACATGATCGGCGGGCGGATGAGTGACAGCATTGCCGGGTTCTTTGCCCGGCATCTGCGCCAGATCCGCAGGGAAATCTATCACATCCCTTCGGACCCTGAGCAATGGCCTGAATACCTGCTTCGGCTTCGTCCGAAGGACATCGTCCTGATTATCGACTTCAGGCGCTATCAGGCCAGCCTCGAACGCCTTTCGGAAAGGGCAAGAGACCGCAAGGCACAGACGATTGTCATCACCGATCAGTGGATCAGTCCCTGTGCGAAGGGAGCAACGGAACTGCTGGCCGTTCCCATCGGTTCCGGCACCTTGTGGGACAGCTATGTGCCGGCCTTTGCACTGGTCGAGGCGCTGCTGATCCCGCTGGCAGAACGTGACTGGGATGCAACACGTGAACGAATTGCCGCTTGGGACGAGCTTCGCGACGAACCGAAAGAAGGCATTGGGGATCAGGGCGAATGAGTACGGCAGATGCCAATATGATATTTGTTGCCACCTCCGATCTGGCCGGTCTGGTGCGCGGCAAGTCCTTCCCGGCATCGGAATGGGAGAAGCGCTGCGAGCGCGGTGTCGGCTGGACCCCGACCAACGTTCAGATCACCTGTTTTGACACGATTGCCGACAGTCCCTTCGGTTCGCTCGGCGATCTTGCCCTTGTTCCCGACTCCGGCACGCGATTTCAGTTGGGGCAAGGAGCCGGCGCGCTCGATGTGGTCCTGGGAGACATTCAAACACTTGAGGGAGCGCCATGGGAATATTGCACCCGGGCGATCGCAAAACGCGCATTGACGGAACTGCATGATTTGTTCGGTGCCTCGGTGGTTTCGGCATTCGAGCACGAGTTCCAATTGAAGGACGTACCGGTACGGGCCGGCGATTCCTTCGGACTAAAAGGGTTTCGCGACGGGCAGGTCTGGGCCGAGGCATTGCTGGCAGAACTTGCCCGGACTTCCTGCAAGCCTGACACCTTCATGAAGGAATACGGTCCGTCGCAATATGAAGTCACCAACAAGCCTGCGCAGGATATCACGGCGGTAGACAATGCGGTCATCCTGCGCATCCTGACCGATGACGTGTTGCGCAGGCATGGGGTTGCGGCGAGCTTTTCGCCCATTCTCGACCCTGAAAGTGTGGGTAACGGAGTTCACATCCATTTCAGTTTTGTCGGAGATGACGGCGAACCGCTGACCCATGATGCGTCGGATCCGCACGGGATGAGTACCCTGACCCGTCACTTCATCGGCGGTGTGCTCGAGCATCTCGATCAGATCCTCGCACTGCTGGCGCCTTCCGCCATCAGCTATCTCCGCCTGACGCCGCATCGCTGGAGCGCCGCCTTCAACAATCTGGGCTATCGCGACCGGGAAGCCTCGGTGCGGATATGCCCCGTATCGGCCAGGGACAGCGATGCAATCGCACGGCAGTTCAATTTCGAAGTGCGGGCTGTGGATGCGGCAGCCAGCCCCTATCTGGCATTTGCCGCCATCGTCTTCGCGGGAAGCCACGGCATCCGCCATCAGATAGAGCCGCCTGCTCCTACCCAGGAAGATCTCTCCCTGCTGTCATCAGATGAACTGGCAAAGCGCGGTTTCAAGCGATTACCGCAAAGCCTCGAGCAGGCATTGGCTGCACTGGATGGTTCCAAAGCCGTGCGGGATTGGTTCGGCAGCGATTTCGTCGATGTCTACATCGCGCACAAGAAAGGCGAATTGCAGCACCTCGAAGGCCGGGACTGGACCGGGAAATGCAACCTCTACAAGGAAATCTACTAGCATGCTGGAGGTCAGGGGAGTCTCAAAGAACTTCGGTGGTGTAAAGGCTGTCAACGATGTCAGCTTCACGGTCGGGAACGACGAGATTCATGGCCTTATCGGACCCAATGGTGCCGGCAAGACGACGATGATCAATCTGATCTCAGGCCTGTTGAAGCTCAGCGATGGTGAAATCCTGCTTGAAGGACGGCCTATTCACCGCCTCTCCGCCCATGAGAGGGCACGCATCGGGATTGCACGCACGTTTCAAAACCTGCGCTTGTTTCCCAACCTGTCGGTTCGCCGCAACATTGAGGTTGCCGAAAGCCTGCATGCAGCAAGGCAGTCCCGCGATCCCGCCCTGGTGGAGGATGCGATAGAAATCTTCGACCTGGGCGATGTGCTCGACCAGTCTCCCAAAAGCCTGCCATACGGGCAGATGCGCCGGCTCGAAATCGTGCGTGCTTTGGCATTGCGGCCGAAAGTCCTGATGCTGGACGAACCTGCGGCCGGCATGAATCCGGAAGAGACGAACCAACTCTTCGAAAAGCTTACCTGGCTGCGCGGTCAACATCCCTGCGCGATCATCCTCATCGAACACGATCTCAAATTCATCATGTCCGCCTGTGAACGGCTGACGGTCATGAACATGGGCAGTTTGCTCACCTCCGGTCTGCCCTCGGAAGTAACCAAGAACCCGGAGGTTATCAGCGCGTACCTTGGGCAAGGCGCCGAATAGAAAGGGAGTAAAATGAACATTCCATCCAGATTCAGAACTGCACTCTTGGCAACGGCCGCAGGCTTTGTTGCCATGGCAGGCACTGCAAGTGCCGCAGATACGATCAAGATCGGATTGCCGGTTCCCCTCACCGGCGATTTCGCCCCGTACAACGAGGTTGATGGTGCCAAATGCATGGCCGAAATGATCAACCGCGACGGCGGGATCGGCGGCAAGAACATCGAACTTCTGGTTCAGGACACCGGCGCCGACACGCAGTCCGCGATTTCGCTGACCGAAAAATTCATCGGTGAAGGCATCATCGCGCTGGGAACGATTCCGTTCTCCGATACGATGATTCCCGTTGCTCAGATTGCAGCCGCGAATGGCGTAACCGTCATCCAGGCACAGAGCACGCAGGTGGAAATGCACAGCGGCGTGGTCGACAACTTCCTGACCAACGTTTCACCCGATCCTTACACGGCAGCAGCGGCGGCAAACATTGGACCAAACCGGTTCCACCAATACCGCACCGTTTCATGGCTGATATCGATGCTGCGTTCATGCAGCAGGTCTTCGACATTGCGAAGCAACAACGGAAACTGGACATACAACATCACCGCCAGGCGTATGATCTCGGGCGATGTCTTGAAGTAACGAAACGGGCTGATCTGGGCCATCCACAAACGCTATGAGCCCACTGTCACTTGATCAATCGGTTTCTTCTGATAATGCCGACGGCACAAATAGGAAGCAGTGGAAATCGCCGCGAAACCGGCAGATTGGGTGGTGGTGTGGACAGTCAGCGGCGAACGGGTCTCGGTGACCTGTTTCCCTGCTTTACAGGGAATTTACAGGGAAAATCTGCATTTTGGACCAAAACTGGCATTTTTGACCCTAACAACCCGCTGAAACTACGCATGTTTTTGCCAAATTCCCTAAGAAGCGGAACAGGGAATTAATTTGCTCGAACAGGGAAAAGAATCTTCAAAGCAGGGAACCGCTGGCAAATTCCACGCACTGCATATGATCATCTCTCGGAGGGAGCTTCGTACAGTTTGGATGACTTGTACAGGATGACCTCGCTCATGCCAGCCGCAAACGCGCCGGCACTCAGAACTTCACGTTCAGGCTGACATTGGCAGAATGGTCTTGAAGACCGGAGCCGAACTGGCCACCATAGGCAAGGCCCAGCGTGGCGTTTGCCGTGAGATTGACGTCGATACCGGCATCGACCACCAGCGCATCGCGCGAATGGGGCACGCCCGAGATCGTGAAGGCATTACCGCCAGAGGCAAAGCGCATCCAGGAATCCGGCGTGTCTGCGAACACATGCCGCCAGCCTGCCATGCCCCGCAATCTGGCATTGACACCATCCAGTTGCAGGTCGCTTTCGGCGCGCACGCCAAGGGTCGTATAGGTGGCAGCCGTGGTATCGGAACCTGACTTGAGCGCTGCCGCGCCGCCCTTTTCAGTGAAGCCGTCGGTGGAAAGGTTCACATGGGCAATGTTGGCGAAAGGCTGGAAGCGGGCAGAACCGGCATCGACGTTGTAAGCGGCCTCGCCCCAGACCTGCAGCGTCCGGGCATCGTAGGAGGCCTTCAGGCGATCGGAAAAGCCGGTGAAGGCTACCCTGCGTGACGTATCGAGACTGTGCCAGCTATGCGCCAGGCCGCCGGTCAGGGTGAGTGCGTCCCACGATCCCCCGCCATAAGCACCAACCGTCCAGCTATCAGCGGTCCCGGAGGACGAAAGACCATCCACGTCGAAGCTGGAACGGCTGTAGCCGCCCAGCAGGCCGAAGCGCAGGCTATTCATTACCTCACCATCGCCGCCAAGCAGGAAACCGCCGGTTGAGCGGTTGAACCCGGCAGCATTGCTGTCGCCGTCCCATTTGCTCCACGAGCCGAATCCCCGCGCCCAGAACCCGGAAGCCCCATACCCGTTGGCTCCGTAACCCTGCATACCGAAGGCGCCATTGTCATCCGGCGCACTACCCACCTGCCCCGCATCGCCGAACGCCGAATGCAGCCGGTCCTGTGCACCTTCGCGCCAAAGCCGGCTGTCATCGAGCAGCACTGTCCTGGCCGAGGCGTGGATTTCACCCGAAAGCTGGTCGAGGCTGGAACGGATGTTGCCTTCCTCCCGCATAAGGATCATCGCATCGTAGATCTCGTTGCCGGTACCGATGTCCTCAAGCCTAGCGCCCACTGTCTTCTGGTTTGCCGTGCGCCCGACATCATTGAGCTGGATTGTCTTGTTGAGTTCCAGATAGACATTGTTGGCATCATAGCTCAGCGCACCGTCGAGCAGAGCAAAATCATCAATGACCGTGGGGTTGAATTCACCCGTCACGCCACCGGAAGCGGTAAGAATGGTGTAAACCGTTCCGGGAACATAGGTTGATCCATCATCAATGCCGTTGACCGGCTTAACGTACACGCTAGCGCCGCTGTCGATGGTGGCGGTACCCGTGGCGAGAGTGATGTCGTTGTTGGTGCCGGCCGTGTTGCCGCCGTCATTGACTTCGACCTCGTAGGTCGAACCGGCCGCGAACGACACGTCGCCCGCATTCGTCGTGCCAATTGAATTACCCGGAGCGAGGATACCACCATCTGCAACAACAAGCTGATTCAGCGTGCCCGATCCGATCAGCATGCCGTCATCGACCGTAAGCAGGCCACCCAATTTTCCGTCGATCTGCAACGTTCCCCCCTGAACATACGTCGCTCCGGCAAAGGCGGATGAATCACCTGACAGGATCAAAGTGCCTTGCCCATTCTTGTTGAAGGTGCCGTTACCAGTAAGGATACCTGAAAACTCGCCGCTGAAATCCTGTTCGAAGACCAGGGTGGAATTGTTGACAAAATCGCCTTGAAGACTGCCCGTGTTCCCTTGCAGCGTACCGCCAGTGATGATTGTGCCGCCGCCATGGCGGTTGGCGCCTTCCAGAATAAGCGTGCCCGCGCCGGTTTTGGTCAGACTGTGGTCATTGCCGTCATCAGAAATGGTGGAAGTGATCGTTACGGTGACCCCACCATCAACCTGCACTGTGCCATTGCTGCCAGAAGCTGGTTGAATCTCCAGATCATCGCCTTCGATCCGGTACCCATCGGTGGAAAATTGCAGGGTGTCGAAATCAGCTGCTCCGTCTACGGTGACGATGCCACCGGCCGTACCACCAAAGACGGCAACCGAACCACGCCAGCGGTCGTTGATGCCGGCCGCGCCCGGCACTCCTGTCCAGTTGGTGTCGGCAGCATTCCAGATCCCGGCGCCGCCATCGATTTGGTCGTTGCCGGCGGCATCCCCACCATCCCAGAACTGCATGTGCTGTCCGTTGCCGAGTGCCAGCAGGTTGACTTCGCCTGTGACGTCAGTGATCAACCGATGTTGGTTGACTACGAAACCGCCGCCGTTAGAGACGACATTTTCAGTTGCAAATGTGCCGGAAAGGCTGCCGTCATACTCAAAAAGACGATAATAACCCGCAGCGGCAACCGTGGCGTTGAGCGTACCGCCAAGCACCAGATCGCCGCCAACTTCGATCAGATCGTTCTGCACCCCTCCCACAATACCCGGCGCGCCGAGTTCGAAGATGCTGTTCGATGCAACGCCCAATGTCAGATTGCCATCGATGGTCAGCGTACCGGGGCTGTTGCCGGCAGCAAGCGTCCCGTCGATGCCTACATTGCCACCAATGTGCCCAGAGCCGCCAAGTGTGCCGGCCGCCGCGACATTCACCGTCCCGCCCAAGGCACCGTTGATGGAAAGCACACCACCGCTGACCGTTGTCGTGCCCATAAAGTCGACGCTGTCGCCGGTAAGGGTTGTTTCACCGGCAAGATGATTGATGGCGCCGTCACCGCTGATCGGCGCGCTGAAGACATAGCCCGTTCCGGTATGATTGAAATTGATCGTGCCGTCGCCGTCACCGAAGCGGATGCTGGAGGCCTGCACGCTGCCCGGCGCCGCAGGGCCGCCTCCCGCTGCGCCGATATTGAGCACGCCGATCGAATCGATGCTGTTCCAGCTTTCCTGGGCAATCAGCAGTTGATTGGTCTGCAGCAGGCCGCCATCAGCCACCGTCAGCGTGCCTTCTCCGTACTCACCAAGATAGAAACGACTACTGCCGATCCATTTCGAGTCGGTTCCCGTGATCAGCACCTGACCAGAAGCGCCCTGATCGTATCCGATCTTGGTCCAGTTGTGATTCAGCCCCTGCACAGTTGCGCCACCGCTGACCGTAAGCTGGCCCCGACCGTGATAGCCGACATTAATGCTGCCGTAACTGCGATAAACCGATCCGGTTCCGTCGACGGTCAGCGTTCCGTTGCCCGAGGCAAATTCACCAAGTGTGGTGTTCCAGGCATTGACTAGGCCGCCATCCGACACGGTCACGCGCCCCGTGCCCCTGGAGCCGATATAGTCGTTGGACTGGGCGCTCAGCTGGGCACCAGCGCCGCTGACGAGGAGCGTACCTTCGTTATTTTGGCCGACATGGCGAAACCCCGAAAACGCCATGGCGCCATTAACTTCCAGCGTGCCGCCATCGATCAGAATGTTCCCGGCAAGCCCCCCGGTGCCGGTCAGGGAGAGCTTGCCACTGCCGGTCTTGACGAGGCTGTTCATCCAGGTGCCGCCTTCGGATGAAAAATTACCGGCAAAAGCCGTGTCGCTGTTCTGATCGATGGTAAGCGTTCCCGTGCCGAGGGAAAGCGCGCCACCATTGCCTGAGAGGGAAGCCGCGGTCAGATTGAAATTGTTGAGGTCTAGAATACCGTCATTGATAGTGTAGGCGGTGTTGGCATTAAAGGTACCGGCTGCGCCCTGTACGAGGGTACCACCCTCCAGGATGGTGCCGCCGGAGTAGGTGTTCTGACCGGTGAGTTCCAGCGCGCCGGTCCCGGACTTGGTCAGACCGCCGGTCCCGGAAATAACGCCGGCATAGGAGGTGTCACCTGCCTGGTTGACGGTTAGCGCCGCCGTGCCGAGGGATACTGCACCGCCGGCGCCGGAAAGCGCGGCAATCGAGTGATCCAGATCGTTGAAATTGAGAATACCGCCGTTGACGACGAAAGCGCTGTTTGAGGAGAAGGCTCCCGCGCTGCCAGCCTTCAGTTCGCCGCCTTCGATAACGGCGCTGCCCAACCAGCTATTGGCGCCGGAGAGAATTGTCGTGCCCGATATTTGGCGAACCTCGCCAGTGCCTGAAATGGGTACGGAAAAGTTATAGCCGGTATCAGTATGATTGAAGACCAGAAAGGAATTGCCGGTACCGAAGATCAGAGACTTGGCCTGAAGCGTGCCGGCCGCTGTGGCAACATCGCCTTCGGCGGCGCCAATATTGACGATGCCTGTCGCGCCCAAGCCATTGCCGACATACACCTCTCTAGCCCCGTTGTCGGCCTTTACGACGCCACCCTCGGCAATCGTCACGATGCCGGTTGCGCTGTAATTCCCTGAAATGCCACCGACATAGATGCGGGAGCCGTTGTTCCAGACCGAGCCTGCGCCGGTCACCGCGACCGTGCCCAGCGACCCGTTGTATTGTCCAACATAACCGGTTCCCGCAGTGGATAACACACCGCCGTTTTCCACCGATATATGCCCCACACCCGAATAGGCACCAATGAAGGCGCTGGAGGCTGAAAGAACCGAACCGGCGCCGTTGACGACGCCATAGCCGGCAAATCCGTTGGTACCGAAAAGCTCCAGAACTCCGGCATTCAGCGTGCCGCCGCCCTGAACAACCAAAGTTCCGTCGCCTGTCGGACGGCCGACCCAGGTGCGCCCGGAGCCGACAACAGCGATTCCATTGACGACAGCCGGCGTAGCACCCTCGATAACGCTCGCACTGCCGTTGTTATCTGCCGGAAGACCGTTGGACCAGTTAGCGGGGTTATTCCAGTCACTGCCCGCAGTTCCCGTCCAAAGCGTATCGGCAGCTGCTGCCGGTGTTTTGAGCCCAGGTGCCGCTGCGAGCAGGGCTGTTGCCGCGGCAGACAAAAGCAGCGCACTGCCAACCCGTTTCGCAACCATAGGTGTGGCGTTTCTGGAAATGCATGGATATGTGGCTGCCATTGGCAACACTCGATCGCGCTGTTTCATCCCAATCCCAGGAAACTCTGCCCTTGTGCACATCCAGCGCAGATATCCGGGAACCAAAAGCCACGGAACGGACCTTGTGTCTTAACCCAATTGGGTGATCAGGTATAATTGGTAAAGATGTAGGTTCGAGGTTAGACAACGCCTCGCGAGCAGAAAAAGCCTGCCGTTCATCGCAAAGTGGATTGACGTGGTTTCGCCAACGGAAGATCGCAGCACGCCGGATGCGAGAAAACTCCGAGCTTGGTATGAGGACAGCCTCAGGCTGATGCACGCCGATAGCGGCGTCAAGGGTCCACATAGAGCTGAACGGATCGACGGCTACGAACGTCCCAATCTCGGCATTTTGTACATGAACGGCGACGGAGGGGAGATATGGGCCTATGGTCATACGCAGGCCTGCCGGGACTTTGCAGATTCCTTTCCGCTGAGTTCCCTCGGAAAGCGCGACATCCATATGCGCGCCCACAACGACAGCATCATCCTGTTTTCCTGTATCAAGGAGGTGGCCCGGATCGTTGCCGTCAACCAGATGTTCCTCACCCACATGCTGCGGGAAATCTATCCGGACGTGGAGCTCTCCAACGCCGAACTCCAATTGCTGGTGCAGATACTTTGCGGCATGAGCCTGCGCGAGGCGGCGGTTGAGAATGGCGTTGCCTACGAAACCAAAAGGACTCAGTTCAAATCGCTTGCTGCAAAGACCGGCATACGCACCCAAAGCGAGGTCGTACGCATCACGCTGGCGATGTTGATGTCCTATATTCTGGACGCCTTCGGCGCGCGGCCGGGCAAGCGCGGATCAAACGTGGTCGATGAGAAGGCCTTTCTCGATCTATACTACCCCGACACGTTCCGGTTTCACGAAATTGCCATGGATAAGAACCGGGTTCTCAGAGTTGCCGACGCCGGCCCGATCCTCGGCAGACCGATCGTCTTCGCACACAGCCAGACACTTCCCGTACCTGCACAGATCAGCAACGACTGGCTGCAATCCACCAACACCCGGCTGCTGATTCCGCTCCGAAACGGATTTCTTCAAGGCGATGCTCATCCGTTTTCACCCGAAGATCACATCGCCCGCAGCGCACGGGAAATTGCTGACACAATCAGGCTGTTCTGCAGTGGATCGGCACGGCTTGTAGCCCATTCCACCGGTGTTCCCTATGCGTTGCGAGCCGTCCTGAATGAGCCCGAACTCACACGGGAATTCGTTATCGCCGCCGCCGCCCATCTCGGCGCCTATTCCAATGGCAAGGTCAACCAGTTTGTCGCGGTGATGAAGCAGTTGGCCATGAGCAACAACTTCATTCTCGACAAGACATATGACCAGTATCTGAAGCGGATGAGTACGCCCTCAGGTTTTCGCAGCTTTCTACTGTCAACCTACAAGGACTCGCCGGCTGATGTTGCGATCTTCGATGCCATCACCGGAAATCCGATGGAATATTCCTGGATTTTCGAAACCTACCGGCTTTCCCGCTGGTCGGTCATTCGGGACATTACAATGGGTAACATGGATGTTTGGGCTGATGCTGAATGCACCCAAACACCGGTGGTCTTCGTCCATGGCAGCGGCGACTCGATCAATCCGGTGGAAGCTGCCAGAACCGTTCAGAAGCGCTTCCCCAATTCCTTTTTCGTCGAGCTTGAAGGAGAAGGGCAGTCGCTGTTTCTAACCTGCTTCGAGAAGCTAATCACCAATGACATCACGAGCTTGCAGAAGTCTGGTAACACAAAAACCAAACAACTGTCCTGATAGTATTCTTCCTACTAATAACCAGACTCGAGCAGTTCGATTTGAGTATTGGATTG
>JAGRLQ010000284.1 GCA_020441735.1 Nitratireductor sp. | reverse complement strand
AGGCAATGGGCGAGTTCGGCGCGACGATCACCTTTGTCGCCAATATTCCCGGTCAGACACAGACGCTTCCCTCGGCAATCTATGCATTTCTCCAAGTGCCGGGCGGTGAAAGTTCGGCACTTCGGCTGGTTGCCATCTCGATTGTTGTCGCCATGGCTGCGCTCATCGCCTCGGAAATGCTGGCGCGCCGGCTGCAGGAAAGAAACGGTCAGGCGGCGCGGGGCGCGGCATGACACTGGAAGTTTCGCTCAATCACGCCTTTGAAGGCTTTGACCTCGATTGCGCCTTTTCCGCGCCTGCCGGGGTCACGGCGCTGTTCGGGCGCTCGGGTTCGGGCAAGACAACCATCATCCAGGCGGTTGCAGGCCTGCTGAAACCCCGCCATGGCCGGATCGTGCTCGACGACCGGGTGCTGGCGGATACCGCAAGCCGCACCTTCCTGCCGCCGCACAAACGGCGTATCGGCTACGTGTTTCAGGAAGGGCGGCTGTTTCCCCATCTCTCGGTGCGGCAGAATCTCGAATACGGCCAGCGCTTTTCCGCTGAAAAGACCGGTGGTTCGGACTTCGGCCACATCATTGCGCTGCTCGGGATCGAAAGCCTGCTGGCCCGCCGTCCGGGCAGCCTGTCGGGCGGCGAAAAGCAGCGCGTTGCCATTGGCAGGGCGCTGTTGTCCTCGCCTCAGCTTCTTGCCATGGATGAGCCGCTGGCTGCCCTTGACGAGCCGCGCAAGCGGGAAATCCTGCCCTATCTGGAGCGCATCCGAGACGAGGCGGGCATACCGATCCTCTATGTCAGTCACTCGCTGAGTGAGGTGGCGCGGCTTGCCACCACACTGGTCATTGTTGAAGACGGCAGGATCGTTGAGGCAGGGCCCGCGGCCGGCATTCTCTCCGATCCGGCCATGGCGGCACGATTTGGCGGCCGTGAGGCCGGTGCCGTATTGCGAGGCAGGGTTAGGCGCCACCACGAGGACGGCTTGTCGGAAATCGCCATTGATGGCGGTACCTTGTTCCTGCCGGCGGTCGATGCTGCGCCGGGGCTGGAAATCCGCGCCCGGATCGATGCCAAGGATGTGATGCTCGCCCGCAGCAAGCCCGATGAGATTTCTGCGCTCAATATTCTGAAAAGCAGGGTGGTTTCCATTCAGCCCGGTCCCGGTCCCGGTGTGCTGGTGCAGCTTTCCGTTGGCGACCAGAACCTTCTGGCGCGTATCACCAAGCGATCGGCTGCAGCGCTCGGCCTCAAGCCGGAAATGATGGTTTATGCCATTGCCAAGACGGTTTCGGTCGCGCCGCTCGATGTGGGGCGGCAAACAGCCTGATCCGGAATTCAGCTTTTCGCGGGGCCGGTCAGCCGGGTGACATGACCCATCTTGCGGCCCGCGCGTGTTTCCGCCTTGCCATAGAGGTGAACCAGGCAATTCCCGTCGGAAAGAAGCTGGGGCAGGCGATCCATGTCGTCGCCGATGAGATTTTCCATCACGCAGTTTGAATGCCGCAAGGGCCAGGCGAGCGGCCAGCCGGCGACCGCGCGAATGTGCTGCTCGAATTGCGAGACATCGCAGGCAGCCTCTGTCCAGTGGCCGGAATTGTGCACCCGCGGGGCGATCTCGTTGACGGCGAGTGCGCCGTCGCCCAGAACAAAGAACTCGATCCCCATCACGCCGGTGTAATCGAGAGCGTCCGTGATGGTTTCCGCGATTTTTACGGCTTTCGCCGTAGTTTGCGGCGAACTGGCCGCCGGAACGGTGGAAGTGCGCAGAATGCCCTCGCGGTGGACGTTTTCCGCCGGATCATAACAAACGACCCTGCCATTGCGGTCGCGGGCGGCGATGACGGAAATCTCACGGGCAAAGTCAACAAATCCTTCCAGAATGGCCGGTACGGCGCCGATGGCCTGCCAGGCTTCTTCTATGCCGGTATCCCCGTTGATGCGAACCTGCCCCTTGCCATCATAGCCGAGCCTGCGGGTTTTCAGGATCGCTTGTGTGCCGATTTCCGCGATGGCAGTTTTCAGCGAAGCAACATCTTCCACCGGCGCGAAGGGCGCGGTCGCAATGCCGAGATCGCGAAGAAAGTTCTTTTCCGTCAGCCGGTCCTGGCTTTTTTCCAGCGCAAGGGAAGACGGAAAGAGCAGGTTGTTTTCTTCAAGGAATGAAACGGCTGAAACGGGGATGTTCTCAAACTCATAGGTGATGACATCACAGGCGGCGGAGAACTCTTTCAGTGCATGCTTGTCATCAAAGGCTGCGGCAATGTGTCGATTTGCCGTCTGGGCCGCCGGGCAACCGGCATCCGGTTCAAGGATTATCGTTTTCAGGCCGAGGCGGGCGGCTGCCATTGCCAGCATCCGGCCCAACTGGCCGCCGCCGATAATGCCGATGGTATCGCCGGGCAAGAGCGCATTTGCCGCCTTTTCCACCATCCGGATTTATCCGTCGCTCGGTGTTTCGGCGACAGCAGCGGTCTGGGCTTCGCGCCAGGCCTCAAGACGCTTGCACACGGCTTCGTCGTTTACCGAAAGGATCGAGGCGGCAAGCAATGCTGCATTTACGGCACCGGCGCGACCGATTGCCAACGTTCCCACCGGCACGCCGGCCGGCATCTGGACGATGGAAAGCAGGCTGTCCTGACCCGAAAGCGCCTTCGACTGCACCGGAACGCCGAGCACGGGCAGGGAGGTCATGGCCGCCGTCATGCCCGGCAGGTGGGCTGCGCCGCCGGCACCGGCGATGATGGCCTTGTAGCCTTTCTTGCGGGCCGAAGTGGCGAACTCGTACAACCTGTCAGGCGTGCGGTGGGCCGATACGATTTTTGCGTCGAAACCGATCTTCAGCGCGTCAAGCGTGTCGGCGGCGTGTTTCATGGTTTCCCAGTCGGACTGGCTGCCCATGATAATGGCGACGGGAGGGGTGGTTTCAGGCATGGCGCTTTCCTGCTGTGTGCCGTTAAAGCGGTGCTGTAGCGCATGGGAGGACGGGAAGGAAGTCTGGCCCGGAGAAATCAGCCCGAACGGCTAACTTCAGTCTCAGGCGATGATGTCGGGCATGATGCGAACCCGCAGGCGGGCAATCTCGTCTTTCAGGGCGAGTTTCTTCTTTTTCAGCCTCTGGATGCACAAAAGGTCGCCGCCGGTACGCGTCAGCGCCTCGACCGCCTTGCCGAGATCGGCATGCTCGAGCTCCAGCCCGGCCAGTTTCATGCGCAGATTGATGTTGTCTTCGTCGCTCATTGCCGAATCGATCTGGAATGGGTGGCGGATGCCGTGGCGAAAGACTGTAGAGCCTGCGAAGGGTAAAAGGAAGCGATTGTCTGCCGGCAGACACTGCAAAAGGTCAAGGAAGGTGCAAACCCATCGCAGATGGCTTTATTCCGGTGTGCATACCGGCCTGCCTTCACCGCTGCATCGGCACTTCTTCACGATTTGTTAGCGTTGTTCACAAGTTCATACCGTTGCCGGGCGGCGCGTTGGACAAACGGTCAAATCTGTGGTCAAATTTTTTTCCCCGATCGTCCACTTAACAGGCAAGGGAGAATACACATGCCTCTCAATACCCATATCGAACAGCTCAAACAAAAACATGTGGAGCTTGAGACGAGGTTGGAAGAGGCGATGCGCCACCCCAGTGCCAAGGACGATGAAATTGCCGAGATCAAGCGGCAGAAACTGCTGCTGAAGGACAAGATCAGCCAGTTGAACGCCTGAGCGGACCGCCTCTCAGCCCGGGTGCGGCTGACGTTGGCTGAGTGCGTTCAGCCAAGCGCAGCCGTCAATGCGGCCTGACCATCCCATAACAGCTTGAAACCGACCACGATCATCGCGGTATAGGTGATGTTGTAGAAGACCGTCTGGGGAACGCGTTTGGTGAGCCATACGCCCAGAAGGACGCCAGCTACCGCCACCGGCATCAGTGCGGCGGAAGTCCAGAGGTTCTGTGCCGTGAACTGCCCGAGCGCGAAATAAGGCACGACCTTCACCGCATTGATGACAGCGAAGGCGACAACCGCCGTTCCGGCGTAAATCATCTTGTCGGGTTTGAGGGGCAGCACATAGGCCTGAAAGGGCGGACCGCCGGCGTGTGCGATAAAGCTGGTAAAACCGGTAAGCGTACCCCAGATAGCAGCCGCGACCCGGTTGCGGCCGGCTGGTGGCAGACGGCGGAAATCGCGGGTAATCTGGTTTGCGGCAAAGGAGATGGCTATCAGGCCGATCAGAATCCGGATCCAGTCGTCTGAAACCACAGCTGCGGTGAGCCAGCCGGCAAAAATACCAGCCATCGCCGCGGGAAGCATGTCGATCAGAATCTGCCGGTCGTAAGTTCCGCGATAGCTTGCCAATCCGATGACATCCATCAGGATAAGCACCGGGAGCATGATCGCGGCTGCCTGAACCGGCGAGATCGCCAGCGCCAGCAGCGGTGTTCCCAGCATGGCGATGCCACCGGCAAAGCCTCCTTTCGACAGCCCGGTAAGCAGAACTGCCGGAACAGCGACGAGGTAGAAGAACGTATCCATGTGCTGTTCGGATTCTCGCGGTAATGATCGGTCCGGCACGGCTTGCCAAGCGGGTGGTTCTGCGGCATGCACCACAAATCATTGTCTGTCGAGAGTGCTTCGTGCGCCGTAAAGCCGTGGACCTGCATGCCTGAGAGCGAAATCAACCGTTGCCGGATTGTGCTTGCCGTGCCGCCGAACGAGGCGGCGCCCGGCCAGTTGGCCGAGGCGCTTGCTGCCGGCGATGTGGCAAGCGTTATCGCACTGAAGGGAGACATGGACGGACCGCGCTATCAGGCGCATCTGGAAGCTTTGGTTGATGCCGGCAAGGACCATGATGCGGCGGTGCTGGCAGTTGAAGACAGTCAGGCGATGGGCCGGTCCGGCGCTGACGGCATGCTGACCGGCGGCGAGCCGAAAGCGCTCAAGGAGACCGTCGCCCGGTTTTCGCCAAAAAGAATCGTAGGTTATGGTCCGGTGAAGAGCCGCCACCAGGCGATGGAGGCAGCCGAAGCCGAGCCCGACTTCCTGTTCATCGGCAGGCTGGAGGGCGATATCCGGCCAGAGCCGCATCCCAAGAATCTCGGTCTTGGCGAATGGTGCTCGCAAGTCATGCAATTGCCGGTGCTGGTGATGGCGGGATCAGCGCTTGAAAGTGCACTCGATGTTGCCGCGACGGGTGCGGATTTCGCGGTGCTGGGACTGGCGGTGTTCTCGCATACCGGCGGAGCGGGAGAAGCGGTAAGGCGCGTCAATGCTGAACTGGATGAACATGCCCCGCGTTTTGAAGACGAAGAATAGCTTCCTGCGAGCCTGCATCGCGGCTTTGGCGCTGCTGGCGCTGGCGGTTCCGGCATTTGCCCAGGAGGGCTCGCCCAAAACCCCCGAAACGGGTGTGGAAGATGGTGCAGCCAGCCTGGAAGAGCGGCTTGGCGGAACCGAACCTGCCGCTAAGGTTGAGGAAGCCGACCTGGCCTACGGGGCCTTTCAGCGCGGCTATTATCTGACGGCCTTCGAACTGGCACTGCCGCGTGCCCGGCTTGGCGACCCGAAGGCGCAGACCCTGATTGCCGAACTCTATGACCGCGGGCTGGGTGTTCCCCGTGATGAGAAGGAAGCTGCCGCCTGGTTCAAGATTGCCGCCGGCAATGGCGACCGTGAGGCGCAGTTCGGCTATGCCGTCAAGCTGCTCGAGGGCAAGCATGTTGCTGCCGACAAGGCGGAAGCAAAGCGGCTGTTGAAACTGGCTGCCGATGACGGCCATGCGACAGCCGCCTTCAACTATGCCCAGCTCGTTCTTGACGAGCAGCCGACGACCAACGGCGCGCGCGCGGCACTGCCCTATCTCAAACAGGCTGCCGGAGCCCGGGTTGCCGATTCCTATTATGTGCTGTCGCAGCTCTACCAGAGCGGCAAGATCAAGGGCTATCCGGAGGAGGACAAGGCATTCGACTGGATGCTGAAGGCGGCCAGAGCGGGAATCGACACCGCCCAGGTCGAACTCGGCATCTGGCTGGTCAATGGCTACAATGGCGTCAAGGACGACAAGGCGGGTTTCGGGTGGATGAAGCGGGCAGCGGTGGGCGGCAATGTGATCGCCCGCAACCGGCTTGCCAAAATGTATGCCCAGGGCGTCGGTACAAAGGCCGATCCTGCCGAGGCGGCAAAATGGCACATTCTGGCCAAGCGTGCCGGACTTGCCGACACCTGGCTCGACGATTTCATCAATACGATTGACCGCAAGCTGCTTGCCAAGGGCCTTGAAGCGGCAAACCGCTGGCCAAGCGGATAGTTTTTACCTGCACTCGGGATATCCAAGTTAGCGCCAGCGCCTCGATAACAGGCAGCTCACGGTCGCTCTCATTTTCGCGACTGGCTGTAACGCACTTCTCGCTGTCCTTTCATTTCCAAGTGAAAGCGAAGTTTTCTAACTTCCAGGGCGTCGGAAGGAAGTAGCCCCCGGTTCTCCCTTCCAGCCCCGAGGGCCTCTCCTCCCAAGGCCCGCCCATCCCCCTCCCTCCCCAACGGGGCAGGGGTTCGGGACCCGGGTGCTACCTCCTTCCGGCACATGATCAACCGCCCCTCAACCATTTCATCCGGGGCAAATCAAACCGAAAGGAACACAACCATGAAAACCCTTATCGCAACCCTCATCGTTTCCATCGCCACCGCCACGTCGGCTTTCGCCCTTGATGCCAATCAGCTTGGTGTTCCTGGCAGCCTCAACAAAGGCTATGAAGCCTCCTTCACTCAGGTTTCCGGCTTTACCGGTGTTGCCGGCGATTACAGCAACGCTGTCGACGCCAATCAGGGCGGCGTTCCGGCCAGCCTGATGCAGGTTTCCAACAATGCCGGCACTTTCGGTTTCACCGGTGTTGCCGGTGACTTCGAAGTCCGTCTGGATGCAAACCAGGACGGTATCCCCGCTTCCCTGCGTTAAGCCACAGCAGACAAACCTTCAAAGAAACAAAACCCCGGTGCCAAGCGCCGGGGTTTTCTTATGCCTGCCTGTTGTTGCCGCGGACTATGCTTCCATCCGGTCCTCTGCCAAACTTGCCCTGCTTTCAGAGTCGCAATTATGAGCGGAGGGGAGGACGTGCAATGCGGGTCGCGGTTACCGGCGCCACCGGCCATCTCGGAGCTGCCACCGTTCGCGCACTTCTGGCACATGGATTTGAGGTGCGGGCACTATACCATCCCCGATCCGATCTGAAGGCATTGGAGGGGCTTGCGGTTGAGCCGGTTGCTGTGGACATCCTTGACCCACCGGCCCTACGCAGAACCTTTCACGGGATTGATGCGGTGGTGCATCTGGCAGGCCTCATTTCCATTAACGGCGATCCCGACGGCATGGTAGCGCGCACCAATGTGGATGGCGCAAGGAATGTGGCCGAAGCCTGCCTCGCGGCCGGTGTTGCCAAACTCGTTCACATAAGTTCGTTCCACGCCTTCAAGCCATCGCCGGAGCTTTCAAGATTGGATGAAACCGCGCCCAGGGCGGATCAAACCTCCCACGCCTATGACCGCTCAAAAGCAGCTGGTGAGGATGCCGTGCGTGCAGTGGCGGTGAAGGGTCTTGATCTCGTCATCCTCAATCCGACGGGGTTCATCGGGCCCCATGATTTCAAACCGTCGCTAACCGGGCGCATGCTGTGCAGGGTGTTTTCCGGCGGCGTACCGCTGGTCATTCAGGGCGGGTTCGATTGGATCGACACGCGTGATGTAGCAGAATCCATCCTCGCTGCGCTGCAGACCAGAGCCAGCGGGCAATATCTGCTTTGCGGCCATTGGGTGACAATCAGCGAACTGGTGGCGTTGTGCGGTAAGGCAGCCGGCATCCAAAAAAGGCGGTTTGCCGTACCCTGGCAGGTCGCTCGTCTCGGTGCGCCCTTGGAACTGCTGAAATCCAAGCTTACCCGTTCTCCGCCCGGCTATACCGGTGAATCGTTGGTGATCCTGCGTGACAGCCGGGACAATTGCTGTTGTGAGAAGGCGCAGCGCGAGCTGGGTTTTGAGGCAAGGCCGCTGGCGCAAACGATTGACGACGCCCATGCGTGGTACCGGGCAGAGGGATTTATCTGAATCAGGTCTGGAACTGCTGCGTCAGTAGCGTACAGTCGCAGCAATGCGGTACTGGGGGCAGTACTGGAGCGGTACTGGGGCAGCACTGGTTGGAATCGGGTGCGTTGGGGGAAATCGGGTTGAGCGTAAAGCAGGCACCGGGGCCAAGGGGGATGGAGGTTCTGCGCACGTTCCGTGCCATGGGCCGTGCCGATCCGATGCAGTTCTGGCGCGACATGCATGCTGTTCACGGCGACACGATTTCGCTGAAGCTGGGTCCGCTTGCCATCTGGTTCTTTGCATCGCCCGAGGCGATCTACGAGGTTTTCGTCACGCAGAACCGCATCATGCGCAAGGGGCTTGCCTATTCCGGCCTGCGCAAGCTGCTGGGCGACGGGCTGATAACCAACGACCGGGAGAACTGGACAACGCAGCGCCAGCGGCTCAATCCGGTGTTTTCTCCCGGCGCAATCAACAATTATGCCGGTTCGGTTCATGATGCCTGCGAAGCCGGAATGGCGGAACTCAAAGCGCTGGCTGAAAGCGGCAAGCCGGTCGATTTCGGTCATGCCATGACCCGCCTCACCATGCGAATCATCTCGCTTGCGGCTTTTGGTATCGACCTGACGCGCGGCCATGATGAGATCGTCGATGCGTTCGAATATGCATTCGCCTTCATTGCCGACATCACCGCCGACCCGGTCCGCCCGCCGCTTTTCGTTCCCACCAGAGAAAACCGGAAGTTCAAACACGCGCTGGCGGTCATCGACGGTTTTCTCGACGAGCTTATCGACCAGTCGAGGTCACAGTCGAAACCCGGCGGCATGAGCGGAACGATCTTTTCAGCGCTCGAGGGCAATGACCGGAAGATGCTGCGTGACGAGGTCATCACGCTTTATTTTGCCGGCTTCGAGACCACGGCCCGTACCATGACCTTCCTGATGCACCAACTGCCGGAACATCCGCAGGTCCTTGAGCAACTGCGGAAGGAGGCCGCCGGGCTTTCGCGCCCCGGAGGGCGGGATTCGGTTGCAAATCTATTGCCGGCTGCAACCGAGGTAGTGAACGAAGCACTCAGGCTTTATCCGCCGGTGGCGATGATGGCACGCCAGCCGAATGAGGATTGTGTCATTGACGGGTATCCCGTGAAGGCCAACAGCCTGGTGATCGTCTGTCCGTTCCTTGCCCAGCGCAACGAGGCCTGGTGGCCGGCGGGGGAGGCTTTTGCGCCGTCGCCGGAAACACCGCTTTCCGGGCGGTTGTTGCATCGCGGCGCCTTTGCGCCATTCGGTGCTGGCGCGCGCATGTGTCTCGGAAAGCATTTTGCCATGGTGGAAATGGCGCTTGCCATCGCCATGATTGCGCGCGATTTCGACTGGCGGCTGGAAGACCCTTCGCCGATGGAGTTGGAATTTCACGGTACGCTGCGCCCGGCCCGTCCGGTGATCGGGCACCTCTCCGTTCGCTAGAAGCCTTCAGATGACACGGCGGCAATCGATGCCTTGTTGTTTGAGGAATGCGGTGAAGGCGTCCATGTTGGCGTGGATTTTCGGGTCAGCGTAGAAGTTGAGGCTGAAGCCACCAAGATAGGGCACGAACACGCAGGAATTGGTGCCCGGCGTATAGGAACCACAGAAGATGGAACGCCTGAACAGTTTTCGGAACCAGCCGCCGGTAATGTGCGGCGGCAGCAGCGACAGCACGAAATCATAAGGCACATAGGTAAAGAAGCGGCCACGGTAGAAGACCGGGAACAGGCGGTGAAGCACGCGGTGCACGCCGAGAATCGCGTTGTAGAATGCCTGGCTGTAGATCTCGGTTGTGTCTTCCTTGTTCAGTACCGTGTCGATGGCCTTCAGATGGGCTTCGAAACTTTCAGCTGACGGGATGCGCCCGACCTGCATGCGCAGGTTCAGCGCCGCATCCTCCAACGTGGTCTTGGTGTCCGGCAGGGTTGAATAGCTGATCAGCTGTGGCTTCTTCTTCGCGGGGTTGGGCAGGCTTTCCTCGAAATGCAGGCCGTAGAGTGGCAGGGAGAAAAGAACGCTGCGCTGGCGCACGCCATGGCGCCTGGCCAGTTGCTTGATGCTCTTGCGGCTGATGTCGATGACGGCCCAGTTGCCGTGGGTGACATCCCGGCGGTCGAAGGCCGATGCAATGAGGTGAAGCGGCGCAAGCACAAGGCCTGCCGCCATGATCATGGCATTCTGCAACAGGCCGAGCTTCGCCGGTGCGCGTTCGGCATGATGCACGGTCGGGCGCATGCGCATGATGCGTGCGCTTTCCGAACCCTCCATCAAGGCGTGGGATGAGCAGCAGACATATAGCGAGCGCGGCGCACCTTTCTTCGCCTTGCGCAGGCAGAAGCCGTAAGCGCGGAAATTGGGGCGCGAGGGATCGGCATAGATGGCAGGATGGTTCTTGACGGCCCATTCCAGTGCCTGCTGCAGATTATCGACTTTCTCATAGTGGCAGATGGCTGCGGGGTTTACCGGGGAGGGAAGGTGTCCTTCACCGGCCCCGTCTGCCCGGTAGTGAAGCTGTGGTGCCAGTTTCATGAACCAGCCGGCGATCTCATGCAGATCGTTTTCGCTCAGCGCTTCATCGCTCTCGGCGGCAAGATGAACGGTATTTTCTGCATGGTGGAGATACCATTGCAGATGACTGAACTTCTGTTCGTGAAGGGGGATGGCTGCCTGCTTCAGTGCATTGTTTTCGTTCCTGCGTGCGCCCACTGCGTACTCCCCGGCAACTGCCCCCATGACGGTGTGGCATCGTTAACCGGTTGCGGCGCGATTGCAAATGCCGTCCCACTTGCCTTTCAGCCCCTTTTATGGTCTTGCAGGCCGAAAAATGGCGCCGGTGGCAAATCTGCTTGCGCCATCGCGCTGTCTTGCGGCGCGGAGTGTGCCAAGGCACTTCTGCGCTGCCCATCCAAACCGTTACGGTGACCCATGAAAATCAACGGCAACCAGATCAAGCCCGGCAATGTGCTGGAACACAACGGCCAGCTCTGGGCAGTGGTCAAGACCGACCACGTCAAGCC
>JAGRLQ010000283.1 GCA_020441735.1 Nitratireductor sp. | reverse complement strand
TGTGGTCCGGGCCGCGCAACCTTTCCACCGCCATGATGCGCAGCTTCTCTTCCCGCGCAGACTGCAAGGCTGTCGATGAGCCGTTTTATGCCGCCTATCTGGCAGCAACCGGACTGCAGCATCCGATGCGGGACGCAGTGATCGCCTCCCAGCCCACCGATCCAGCCGAAGTCATTGCGCAATGCCTCAAAGCGCCGGAGGAACCCAACCGCATCTTCTATCAAAAGCACATGACCCATCACATGATCGACGGGTTCGACACCGGCTGGATGGCGAAGGTCACCAATGTCTTTCTGATCCGCTCGCCGGAACGGGTGCTGGCAAGCTATGCCGCAAAGGCGGAGCGGGTAACGGCTGCCGATATCGGCTTTGTCCGCCAGCGGGAGCTGTTCGACGAGGTTCATGCCGCAACGGGTGATGCACCTGCCGTAGTCGATGCCGCGGATATCCGCCGGAACCCTGCCGCCATGCTGGAAAAACTCTGTGCAGCAATCGGCATCCCGTTCGATACCGCCATGCTTTCCTGGCCTCAGGGTCCGCATGAGGCCGATGGCGTGTGGGCAGCCCACTGGTATGACTCGGTATGGCGGTCGACCGGCTTTGCGCCGCCGGAAACCGGTGAGCCACCCCCCCTGCCGCAAGCCCTCGAAGTGATTGCCAACGAAGTGCGGCCTGACTACGAGCACCTGCGGCGCTTCGCGTTACAGGTTTAGATCATGGCAGGCCCGGCGCTGATCAGCGGAAGGACTCAAATCCGTCCACCAGCGCGGCCGCGCCCTGACGCAACAGGGTGACGTCCGAAGCCGTAGCAATCATGTGATAGCCCATGCCGGCATAGGTGCGCGCCTGATCGGCATTGAAGGAAAGCGTTGCTGCTGCCTTGCCGGTTGCCAGAATGCGCTTTGCGGCTTCGGCGATCTTCGCCTGGACATCGGGATGATTGTAGTTTCCGAGATGGCCCATGGAAGCGGCGAGATCCGAGGGGCCGACGAAAATCCCGTCGACGCCCTTGACGGAGGCAATCTCCTCGATGCGGTCAACGGCTGAGGCCGTCTCCACCTGCACGATGACGCAGATCTCCTTGCCGGCGTTGACGAGATAATCGGGGACCTCGCCATACAGCCCTGCCCGGTTTCCGCCGGCAACCCCGCGAATACCCTCGGGTGGATAGCGGGTCGCCGCGACCGCCTGCTCCGCCTCCTCGCGGGTCTGCACATAGGGAATGATGAAGGACTGGGCGCCGATATCGAGCAATTGCTTGATGATGACAAAATCGTTCCATGGCGGGCGGACGATGATCGGCATGGTGTTGCCTTGGGTTGCCTGCAGCTGGTGCAGCACCGTGTCCAGCGTGTTGGGACTGTGCTCCATGTCGATGGTCATCCAGTCAAAGGGCGTGCCCGACAGGACTTCTGCTGCAATCGGGCTGCAAAGACCCGACCAGACACCGAGCTGGAACTTCTTCTGGCGCAACGCTTTCTTCAGTTTGTTGACGGGGTGTTTCATCGCTGATTCCAATATGCTTGATGACTAGGAGCGGGCGGCAATCCCGAACTCGGTTTCGATACGTCCGGTTTTCAACGTCTCGTCGATCATTGCCAAATTGTCCTTACGCACCTCGGCACTCTTGTAGCCGCGGGGATGATCGAGGTGAAGGCAGATCGTCGAATAGCGGATGACCAGCGGCAATACGCCGGCATGCTGAAGGCGGTATCCGAACTCGCGGTCGCCACCGCCATAGCGGATGCGCGCATCAAAGCCCCGAACGCGCAGGGCATCGGTCTTGAAACAGGAAGAGTTGTTGCCGTTGAAGGTCTTTGCCGCCGGGGTGAAGCGGTTCAACAGACCGGAAAAGGCCGTGCCCGGCGCTGCCACCTTCAGCCATTTCGGCGTGAAGCCGTAGCCATGGCGCGACAGCCAACCAAGCGTAAAGGCCCTGCCTGAGGCAATGTCTTCGCGGGTGATTGCCTTACTGGTTTCCATCGGCAGCTTGCAATAGCCGCCGGAAAGAAATCGCCCGGGCCGGGCGTGCTGCCGGTGCGTTCTCACAAGATCGGGATGGGGAATGCAGTCGCCATCGGTGAAGATGAGATAATCGCCGCTTGCCGCCTCGATCGCCCTGTTGACGATTTCCCATTTCCGGAAACCGTCATCCTCGTGCCAGACGTGGCGGACTGGAAAATCCGACTTGACCCTGAACGACTCGATAAGTTCACGCGTCTCGCCGGAAGAACCGTCATCGGCGATGACCACTTCAAAATCGCCATCGGACTGGCACTGATAGCCCCACAGCACCTTTTGCAGCCATTGAGGCGAATTGTAGGTGGAGATGATGACGGAAAAGGTCATTAGGGTGGCCGGTTCAGGCGGACTTCCTGCGGCCGCCCTTTTTTGGTGTGCGTTTGTCTGTCGCGTGTCTGGTGCGGCGGGCCGTGTTGCGCTCGGCTTCCAGGGCCTCGTCGAAACGGACGCCCAGAACCCTTGCAAGCGAACGGTCGCTGCGGCGATTGGAATAGCACATGGCGCCCGTCTTGAAAGGAGAATCCATTCCCGTGCCGGTAATATCGTAGGAGCTTTCAAAGCGTACGTCCGGCTCCTGCTCACCCAGCGTCTCGAAATCGATCAGCACGAGCTGGCCATCGACGAGGAAGAAATTCTCCGCGTGCACATCGCGATGAGCGTAGCCGGTATCGTAGATGTCGCGCAGCACGCCGACGGCCTGGGCGGCGACTGCCACCCTTTCATCGCGCGCCATCGTTTCCGCCACCCGGTCCAGGCGACGCGCCTGCGGGTAGAACTCCTCCAATATCCAGTTCGGCCCGGTATCCACCCAGTTGGGCGCCCAGGGCTTGCCTTTGAACAATTCAAGTGCGCGCATCTCTGCATTGTAGGCCCGTCTGGCGTCGGCGTGGTCGCTGAAGAGCTTCAACACGCAGGGCTTTCCATCACGAAAAACCAGATAGCTGATGGCACGCTTGCCGCGATGAAGGCGCAATTTCAAGGTCGGATCGCCGTGATAGCCTTCCTTGACGCGGGCACGGATGTCTGCCACCCGCGACGGGCAGCATATTTCGAGATATTCCCAGGCTTCGACCTCGTCATCGGCGCTGTGTACGGGATTGGTTCTGAACCTTGCCGGCAGCACCCGGTTAATCCCCTGTCGCAACAATGCCTTGATCGCTACCGAGCGGGCGTTGATCGCATAAGGCTGGGCGCGCCTTAACTCCTCATCGGGCGGTTCGGGCGCGTAGTCGCAGGCAGCGATGACGGCATAGGGCTTGCCGCCGGAAACCGGATAGGGACCCCTGTTCCAATTGCCGCCCCGGATACGGGTTGCTGCCGCCTGGCGCTCTTCCTCGTTCAATTCGTGAACCATCTTCACGTCGAAACCATAATAGCGCAGATTGGCCGTGATCCAGGGCAGGAGATTGCGCTCCCTTGCCCACTCACGCACCACGAAGACGCTGAGTTCTCGGTCCGTGCGGGTGGCATCGCCATCCAGCAGCAGTTTGAGCACCGGGCGCGTACCCGACAGTTTGCGGATCGTGTCGGTTGCCGGCGCCCAGTCTTTTTCCGTCAGGAAATGGTGCAGGCCGAAGATCGACAGTTCGACATCGAAGCCGAGTTTTTCAGCCAGCGCGCCGAGCACAGCTGCGTAGTCATGATCATCCACCTGCTTTAGCGGTGCGCCGCCTGCTTCCACCGGCAGGCCTGAATTATGCGCCTTGTGATAGACGGCATGATAGGCAAGCGACAGGAAGTGACGTTCGGTATCGGGCGCCATTACCAGCCCGTTGACCAGTTCCGCATGATCCAGGATATCGGTGGCCAAGCGCTGCTCGTAATAGGGAAGCCCCTCGAAATTGCTGCCATAGAGCCCACCTGCCGAATAGACATCGCACTTGATCGCACCGCGCTTGCGATGAGGAATGAACAGCGTATCGATAAACGCCATGTCCTCATCGGCAAACAACAGATCGATGTCCTCACCCGGGGCGACATCGGGCAATTCATCGAACCAGCGCAGGGCGGCATAGGAGATGTTGTTCTCGTTGAGCTTGCGGAAGAAACCTTCGACGCCAAGCTGCGCGGGAATGTAGCGGCGCTTGCGGCGTTTCGATTTCTTCGCGCGTTTTCCCACCTTGCCCTGCGGCTTGATCTCGATCATGCGGCGGGCGGTGTTTTCCTCGAATGGCAACGGCGCTGCACCATCCATGTCCCAATTGGGTGTTCCATCCTCGAAAGTATGGCGAATGCGCTTGGGCTTTCCCTTGACGCGCCTGAACCGCCACTTGCCGTCCTTGAAGACATAGCCGTAGCGGAAATTCAGCAGAACCGGATTGAGGATACGGGCCAGCAGCAGGTTTGCTTTCTGCTGGCGTTTCGACAACCAGGTCTTTTTCGGAACCAGATCGGAATGCAAGTGCTCGTCCCCGGGCCTTCCGCCTCTCTGCTGCGCCCTTCGCCCCTAAAGAGCGGTTTTCAAGCCGTTTTTCTTTTCCCGATGCAATAGACTCCGGGGCTTTGAATTGGAAGGGGAAAGCCACTAAAGATGCATATTGCACAATCGCCCTACCGGAACGAAAGAGCGCATGAAACCGGGCCAACTCCCCACCAGCGGGGCCAAGCCGTCTGCTGCCCTGGCGACCATTTATATTCCGTCGCGCCGCAACGGGCGGCGCTTTGCCGTGGTCTCGAAGGTTCTGAGTGCAGCAGGAATCCGGCACCGGGCGATCTTTCCGCTTTTGCGTTCGATGCGGTTGGGCAAGCTTGAGCGGTCGGTTCTCGACAGCGGGTATTGCGAAACAGGCTGGCGCATGCCGAAGGATGTATCCCTGCTGGTTACCGATCAGCCGGAGGCGGCAAGCAAGGCGCAAAAGGTAATCGAAATCTCCTACGATCTGGCTTCGGCTGCAGGCCGCCAACTTTCGGCGGATGAGATCTATCATCCGATCCTGTTTCACCCGGACCAGATCACCAAAGAAGCTTATGCCCGTGCAGAGGTGCTTTCAGGCAATCGCAACCGGCCGTTGCCTTTGCTGTTTGCCGGCAATTGCGATCCGGCAACCTATGATACACCGGACATGGGAAAGGCGTTCGGCCTTCTCAATCGCCATCAACTGCACCAGCTTGCGCGGCGGTTGCCGCCGGAACTGGCTGTTTTTCCGCAAACGCCGGAAGAACTGAAATCCCTTGTCAGCCAGGCAACCGAAAGCGGCAAGCCACTGAAAAAACTCGTCTGGATCGATACGCAGCAATTCCGCATTCCTGCCGCGCAATGGCTTGATCTGGTGGTAAAGGCCAATTTCTTCCTGTGCACGCCGGGGGTGCGCTATCCCTGGTGCCAGAACCTCAACGAGGCGATGGCCTGCGGCACGGTTCCCGTCCTGCAATATCCCCATCTCTACAATCCGGCGCTCACGGACGGCAGTGACTGCCTTGCTTTCACCGATGCAACAGATTTCGAAGCTGCCGTCCGCAAGGCGCTCGCCATGGCAGAGAGCAAGGTGAAACCGCTGTCAAAAGCAGCACACGAATACCACGCGGATCATCTTTCACTGGCCCGGCTCGTTTCTGCAATTCAGGACTTTGCCGAAGACCCCGAACGGCGAAAACTGACATGGTATCTGGCCGGAAAGGCCTGATCCACGCTTGGCTTTCATCGACTGGAAGCCTTCTGTCCGGCAAAAATTTTACCAATTGATAAATTTTTTGACCTGTGCCTATACTTGCTCCGGAGACCCGCTTCGGCGGACTTGGCAGATCGCCCATATGGGCAACGCACCTGTCAGGAGGAGCATTGATGGCAAGCAAAGCCGGAGTCATTCGCGATGGAATCGCGGCAGGAAGATTGCCGCGCAACGAGATCGACGGGAATTTTGCCGATCTGCACCCGCCGCTCGATAACCATGAAGCGCTGGTCTCCGCTGACCGCTGCTATTTTTGCCATGACGCTCCGTGCATGACGGCCTGCCCGACGTCCATCGACATTCCACTGTTCATCCGCCAGATCGCCACAGGCGATGTGAAGGGCTCGGCGAAGACGATTTTCGATCAGAATATTCTCGGCGGCATGTGCGCCCGGGTCTGCC
>JAGRLQ010000282.1 GCA_020441735.1 Nitratireductor sp. | reverse complement strand
ATATCGACTATCTCATCGACGCCCCATAATCTTGCCGGTCCGCAAAGGCCGGTTCTGACCGGTCCCGGCGATTCCTGGTGACCGGCAGGGGAATGTCGACACAGACCATCCCAGGCGAGCGCCCTACATGCTCCAGGACAGAATTGAAAAATTCAGGATTCTTCGATCGGAGATTGAAGACCTTCTGCTGGCAGGCGACGATGATTCTGTCGCCAGCCTCGATCAGCAGTTGTCTGAATGCCTGTCCTCGATTCTTTCGCATTCTGTCACGAGTGCCGCGGAATCCCGGATGAAAGTCGAGTTCGCACTCGACCTTCTGGTGACGGAACTCGATCGCACCAAGACGGTTAATTCACTGGTAAATTTGATACTGGCCGAGTTCGACAACGCGCTTCTGACGCTGTCCTGATCCTTTATCCCGGAAGATTGAAACCGCGCGGGTACCAAGCATGTTGCTGCTGATGTGCGCCGTTTCCCCACGGATTGCTCGTCAATAAATTGCCGCCGCTGAGCTTGCTACCCTGCCGGCTTTTCGGTGCAGGGGAGGCAGCAGCGCGGATATCAGCTGAAAAAAAAGACGCCAGGCTGGTTGTGGACAGCCCGGCGTCTTGCATACTGGGGTGCGGTCAGTTTGTGGTCAGGAGAGCATACCACTTTGCAAGGGCGCCCCAATATTCATGAGCAGAATAGAACGCCAGACGTGATCGCTGATCCGCAATAATGCGGTATCCTCGGATCCTTGCCCGGTGCCGGTTCATGATAATGGAAGAGGAGCGTATTCACGGCAATTGCATGTTTCGTGCTGCAGCCGGTTTCGATGGCGCGATGCCATTCTGGCCTGGCGGCAATTTCAGGAAACATTCCTCGTCGTGAGGTCCGGCTTTGCATCATGCATGGGAAGGATCCCGCCGGTGAGCGCATCCTGTCATGCATTCATTAAAAAAGCGTTGTTGGCCAACCGGTTCCCGGGTCACGCATGTACTGAAGTGCAGGGATTTTCCGTCGCGGGACATCGCCGCCAAAATATGTGGATAAGCAATGGCTTCCGCAACGGGAGTTGATTGTTAGGCGACGGCGTTATGCCCAAAATGCGTTATTGGAAGCGATGATTCGGGGGGGATCGCTATGCCGGCATTGTCGTCCAGAGGCGTTGGCGTGGATGCCCGCATCAGCGGTGTTCTCGACTTGCTTACTGTTGTGCGTTCCTGTCAAAATATTGAAGATGCTTGCCTCTTGCTGGAGTCCTTTCTCAAGGAACGCGGGGCAGTCCTTCTCTCCGTGAAGTTCTGCGATATTGACGACAGGAAACCGGCGATCAGGCCGTTTGGGCGGTATCCCTGTGCGATTTCACAATTGTCCGCTGAACTGCGCGAAAGCGGTGGTTGTCCTCTGACCAAGGAGGCCATCAAACAACTGGCGCCGTTCGATGCGCTTTTAATTGATGACCGCAAATATCCCGATTTCCTGAGCAAACGGTTCCTGCAGGAACTCCGCAAGCTGGATCACAGCCACGTAGCTGTTATTCCGGTTGTATTCGGACACGGGCTGATGCTTGTCACCGCCGGTCTCGGCAATCATGATTTCAAAGGCACCTGCCGCGACCTTCTTGTCAGTACAGTATGCAGTTTCGCCATTGCCATCATTCACCGTTTCAACGAAGCTGCGGTGCTTTTTGAATCGGAGGTTCTCAGCAGGCTGGAGGCTCGTGTTCTGTTTCTGTATTGCAGCGGTTTCCGCCCCGGACAAATTCCGGAAATAATTGATCTAAGTGAAGTCACAGTTGCTATTATCCTGCGCAATGTGATTCGGAAACTGGGAGCAGCAAACATCGGGGAAGCAGTCGCCAAGGCTCTGGCCATGGGTGAAATCGGCAATCTTCAACCTTCGGATGACGTATCGCTGGAACACTGCTGACCGGTTGGGCTGATTTGTTAGGCCGATTGCCTGGCTGTTTTGTCGGGGGGACAAGTTACAGTCAACATGAACGGAGTCGCCGGGTGGCATCTGGATGCCGCGCACGGAGGAGGCTGGCTGAGATGCTGAGGCTCTACTGGAGCGTAAGGAGGAGAGCGAATACATGCTGGCTCAGCTAGTCAAGCAGTTCCACCAGCTGGAAGAAAAGATCGTCCTTGCCATCAGCGCGGACAACGAGGAAGTCATCTATCGTCTGGACCAGGATCTGGAGAAAACAAGAAAGAAGATTGCCTCACTTCGCCCGGAAGACCCGGAACAAAGAAGACAGCAGGTCGAATTCCTTCTTGGCATTCTTCTGACCGGCAACGAGCAACTCGGCGAGACGGTTGCGTTCGGGGATGTTCACCGGCTGATTGGCGAATATCTCAGTTCCCGGGATGTGCGGCATCCTGTCAGCCGGGAGCGTTTGTTGTCCGAGCGGGTGGATGAGGTCTCCAACAACCCTTCGGAGTTGGCGGCATTGTTGAGCGGTGAATGCTCGACAGATCTTTTTGCCTCAAACCTGCGTATTTCAATTATCGGTCTCGATAACATCTATCATCGCACGAGCTGCGGCAATGCGGCGTTTTATGGCTGCAAGCCGAACGACATAGCGGAGCGCCATGTAGGCGACCTGATCGGCGCCAAGCGGTTTGAGGGGCGTGCCCGCTCCTATCTGGAACAGTGCTATCAGGGAAAAAGCCTGCAATACTACCATCTGCTGGACCATCAGGGAGAAGCAGAAAAGACCACGATCATGAGTTGTGAAATGATCCCGCATTGCCCAACCGGAAGCGATGTGCGTGGCGCTGTCGTTATCATGCGGGACGTCACCCTGGAGTGTACCAAGCCTGACCAGATCGAACTTGCCGGGTTGAACTGAGAACGGCCGGGTAGAGTCGGCCAGGCGGAACCTGCGCCTTGTGATGTTCGCAGATCAGAATTTCCTGAAAAACCGGGTTTCGTCGAAGAGAACGTCGAGTTCTTCCATCCGCTTGCGGGTGGTCGGCCAGATGCGTTCCTGTACTTCGGCGATCACGATCTCCGACAGCAGCATGCAGGTCACCAGCGAGTCCCATGCTGAAGGCGCCGCGATGCGGTTGCAAAACGAAACATTCGCCAGGGCGGCAATGGGCGATTTCCACTGATCGGTGAAGAGAATGATTTCCGCCTTCTTTTTTGCCGCCATTTCGGCAAGGCGAAGCGTGCTGTTCTCATAGCGGCGGATGTCAAAAATCACGATGACATCGCCAGCCTTGATGTCGAGCAGATAGTGCGGCCAGGCATTGGAATTGGAGCTGATGTGCGTGACCTTTTCGCGCATGACCTGTGCGAGCAGAAAGAAATAATCGGCAAGCGTGCGCGTAATCCGCCCGCCGACCACATAGACGGCCCGTTTCCGGTCGCTCAGCAGGGAACAGGCCCGGTCGAAGGTTTCGGGATCGATGTCTCCCAAGGTCTGCCGGATATTGCCGATCACCGACTCGGTAAACCGGTTCATGATGTGAGCATCCGGGGCATTGTCGGCCCAGACATCGCGCCGGGCGATCGGACCGGATATCTTTTCATTCAATTCAAGGCGCAGGGTAGCCTGAAATTCCGGAAAGCCTGAGAAACCCAGCTTCTGCACGAGTCTCGCCACCGTCGGGGTGGAGACAGAGGCTGCCTCGGCGATCGTGGTAATCGTGCCAAGCCCGGAAGCCGGATAGTTCATCAATATGATATCGGCGAGCTGGCGCTCAGCGCGTGTCAGACTGTCGCTCTTTTCTTTCAGACGCTCGGCAATGGTGATTGTGCTCAATGCCATTCTCCTCAAAGGTGAGCATAGGATGAACTGGAAATCCGGAAAAGAAAAAATATTGACAAGCTTGAGCAATGTGAAGAAAAATATTCAGACTGCCGCGTGGCAGCCGAAGGTGAGGAGTGGTGCGTGGCAGATGTGGCCGCAGACGGACAAGCGGAAGAGAGCGTTGTTTCAACGTACAATCCGACCGGCGCATCCCCCGTGCTGATCGTCTGCGAACACGCTTCCAACCATATTCCGGAATCCTTCCATGATCTCGGGCTGACCGATGACGTTGCTGTGAGTCATGTTGCCTGGGATCCGGGCGCCGGCCAGGTCGCCAAATACCTTGCGGATCTGGTTGATGCGCCATGCCTGCTAAGCGGGGTTTCACGACTGGTCTATGACTGCAACCGGCCGCCTGACGCGCCCGATGCCATTCCGGCAAAAAGCGAGATCCATCGTATTCCCGGTAATGAAGGGCTTGGTTCTGCGGAGCGGGCGCGGCGGGTTGCCGGCTATTACATGCCTTTCAAGCGGGCTCTGGAAAATGAAGTCTCGAAACTGCCGGTCGATGGCGCCCTCGTGACGGTGCACAGTTTTACGCCGGTTTATTTCGGCAAACCGAGGGAAGTGGAGCTGGGGATTTTGCATGATGCGGATTCGCGGCTTGCCGATGCCATGCTGGCTGTGTTGCCCGGCTTTTGCGATCTGAACGTGCAGCGAAACGAACCCTATGGCCCGCAAGATGGCGTTACCCACACGTTGAAGCAGCACGGTCTGGCCAATGGTTTGCTCAACGTGATGATCGAAATAAGAAATGACCTCTTGCGTTCCAACGAACAATGCTCTGCAATTTCACAGTTGCTTGCCGAAGCGCTGCAAGCTGCCATCGGGCAGTGCGCACCGGCAAAAACCGTGCGGGGAATTGCCTGATGAACTGGATGCGGGCCTATATTCGCTTCGTTGACGCGGTCAATTACCGGATCGGACGGGTCATGATGTACGGCATCGTGGTCATGATCGGTATTCTTTTGTGGTCTTCGATATCCAAGACATTTTTCCTGCCGTCGCTTTGGACGCTGGAAATCGCCCAGTTCGCACTTGTGGCCTACTACATCATGGGTGGTCCCTATTCGATCCAGATGGGGTCGAATGTGCGCATGGACCTTTTCTATCATGAGTGGTCGGACATGCGGAAAGCACAAGTTGATGCGATCACCGTCCTGCTGCTGATTTTTTACCTCGGCATCCTTCTTTACGGCTGCATGAATTCGCTCGCCTATTCCCTTGGTCATTATCAGGGAGATTCATTCGGTTTCTTTGCCGGGCTGCTTACCGGCAGCGAGGAGATCGGTCGGCTCGAAAGAAGCCCGACGGCGTGGCGGCCTTATCTGTGGCCCGTCAAGACGATCATGCTGGCGGGTTTCACCCTGATGCTTTTGCAGGCCATATCCGAGCTCTTCAAGGATATCATCAAACTTCGGAGTGGCTCGATCTGATGTCGTATGAGTTGATCGCCATCCTGATGTTTTCATCAATGATGCTGATGCTGTTCACCGGTCAGCGGGTGTTCGGTGCTATTGGTGGTGTTGCCGCGATTTCGGCATTGGCGCTTTGGGGTACGGGCGCCACCGACATACCGTTCTCGGCGGTACTGAAACTGATGCAATGGTATGTGCTGTTGACGCTGCCGATGTTCATTTTCATGGGCTACGTCCTGTCGGAATCGAGGATCGCCGACGACCTCTACAAGATGTTCCATGTCTGGATGGGGCCGGTGAACGGAGGCCTGGCGATCGGCACGATCGGGCTGATGGTGCTGATTTCGGCGATGAACGGGCTATCGGTTGCCGGCATGGCAATCGGCGCCACCATCGCGCTACCTGAACTGCTGCGACGCGGTTACGACAAGCGCATGGTCACCGGTGTCATACAGGCCGGGTCATCACTGGGCATTCTTGTTCCGCCATCCGTGGTGCTGGTGCTGTATGCTCTGATCGCGCGGCAGCCGGTCGGTCAGCTGTGGCTGGCCGGTGTCATTCCCGGGCTGATGATGGCAGGTCTTTTCATCGTCTACATCTACATTCGCTGCAAGTTTCAGCCGCATCTGGGCCCAACTTTGAGCGCGGAAGAACGCAATGTCTCCCTTGGTGAAAAACTGCGCCTGCTGCGGGCGGGCCTGCTGCCGCTGGTGGTCTTCCTGGTGATGATGATTCCCTTCGTCAACGGCTGGACTTCACTGGTGGAGTCTTCTGCCGTGGGCGCCTGTACTGCCTTTCTTGCTGCTGTCGTCAAACGCCGGATGACCTGGGAGGTCTTTGAAACCTGCGTGCGCCAGACGCTCGGGGTTTCATGCATGTTCATGTGGATCATTCTGGCAGCCACCGGGTTTGGCGCGGTGTTTGACGGGCTCGGCGCGGTGCGGGCGATTGAAAACCTGTTTACCGAGCAATTGGGCCTCGAACCCTGGATGATCCTGGTCCTGATGCAATTGTCGTTTCTGCTGATGGGAACGTTCCTGGACGATACCGCCATGCTGGTCATCGTCGCGCCGCTTTACGTGCCGCTGGTCGGTGCGCTTGGCTTCGACCTCATCTGGTATGGTGTTCTTTACACCATCACTACCCAGGTAGCCTACATGACGCCGCCGTTTGGTTACAATCTGTTCCTGATGCGGGCCATGGCGCCGCCGGAGATCAGTCTGAAGGACATTTACGCGTCAATTACCCCTTTCGTGGCCGTGATGATCGTTGCTCTCACGATTGTCATGGTGTTTCCCCAAATCGCGCTTTGGCTGCCGCAAACAGTCTATGGCCGGTAACGAGAGCAAGCCCCGAAAGCAAAGGAGACCGACATGACTACCAGACGCTCGTTTATCAAGGGAGCCGCCGTCGCGGCCCCGGCAGCGGCACTGGCCACGCCGGCAATCGCCCAGTCCAAAATCCGCTGGCGGATGCAAACCTACGCGGGTCCGGCACTTGCCGAACACGTCATCAAGCCTGCCATCGACAGCTTCAACAAGATTGCTGGCGATCAAATGGAAATCGAGCTGTTCTTCTCCGATCAGCTTGTGCCCACGGGAGAGCTCTTCCGTGCGATGCAGAATGGCACGATCGATGCGGTGCAGTCTGACGACGACTCCATGGCATCCCCGACGGAAGTCACCGTGTTCGGCGGATATTTTCCCTTCGCCTCGCGCTATTCGCTCGATGTGCCGGTACTGTTCAACCAGTACGGCCTGAAGGAAATCTGGGAAGCTGAATACGCCAAGGTTGGCGTGCAGCATATCTCCGCCGGCTCCTGGGATCCGTGCCATTTTGCCACCAAGGATCCGATCAACTCCCTTGCCGACCTGCAAGGCAAGCGGGTGTTCACCTTCCCGACTGCCGGACGTTTCCTGTCACAGTTCGGCGTGGTGCCCGTAACCCTTCCATGGGAAGACATCGAGGTTGCGGTACAGACCGGCGAACTGGATGGAATTGCATGGTCCGGGATTACCGAGGACTACACTGTTGGCTGGGCGGATGTTACCAACTACTTCCTGACCAACAACATCTCCGGTGCCTGGATCGGACACTTCTTCGCCAATCAGGACCGCTGGAACGAAGTTCCCGATAACCTCAAGGAGCTGTTGAAAGTCTGCATGGACCAGAGCCATTATTACCGCCAGTGGTGGTATTGGGGCGGGGAAGCCAGCCTGCGTGTCGATGGCACGAAGATGAAGCTGACCTCCATTCCAGATTCGGAGTGGCAGCAGGTGGAAGATGCTGCGGTGAAGTTCTGGGATGAAATCGCCTCGGAATCGGAAATCAAGGCCAAGGTCGTTTCGATCTTCCGCAAGTACAATGCCGACATGGCGAAAGCCGGACGGCCGTACCGCTACACCTAACAAGGATGGGGCGGCTTTCGGGCCGCCCCGATCCGGCCTGCTACGGGTACCCTGAGAAAAGAGAACTGCCATGTCCGCCAACCTGTCTTTTGATGAATTGAAACGTCTCGCCAAAGAAGGAGAGATCGATACCGTACTGGTCTGCCTGATCGACATGCAGGGCCGGCTGATGGGCAAGCGGTTTCATGTGCAGAATTTCGTCGAGTCGAGCCATGAGGAAACTCATTGCTGCAACTACCTGCTGGCGACCGATCTGGAGATGGGTACGCCCGATGGCTATGCTGCCACCAGTTGGGAGGCGGGCTATGGCGACTATGTCATGAAACCTGATCTTTCAACGCTCAGGCGGTTGCCGTGGCTTGAAGGAACGGCGCTGGTACTGTGCGATCTGATCGATCATCACACCCATGAGCCGGTGCCGCATTCGCCCCGCCAGATTCTGAAAGCGCAGGTGGCGCGTGCCGAGGCGATGGGCTTCACGCCCTATATGGCAACGGAGTTGGAGTTTTTTCTGTTCGAGAAAAGCTATGACGATATCCGCCGCGGCGGCTTTCGCGAAATGGCGCCGATCAGCGGCTACAATGAGGACTACCACATCCTTCAGACGACCAAGGAAGAGCACGTCATGCGGCCGATCCGCAACCTGCTGGTTGCCGCCGGCGTGCCGGTCGAAAACACCAAGGGCGAGGCGGAAACCGGTCAGGAAGAACTCAACATCCGCTATGCCGATGCGCTTCTTGCCGCAGACCATCACATCATCGCCAAGCAGGCGGTGAAGGAAATCGCCAATGCGCACGGTCACGCCGCGACCTTCATGCCGAAATGGGATCATCGCAAGGTGGGCAGTGCCGCGCATATCCACCAGTCGCTGTTCAAGGGCAAGAACAACGCCTTCCATGATGCAAAAGGCGAGCGCTGCATGTCGGCGCTGATGGGCAACTATGTTGCCGGGCTGATCAGATATGCGCCGGATACCATGGTTTTCCTGGCGCCTTACGTGAACAGCTACAAGCGTTTCGTTGCCGGCACCTTCGCGCCGACCAAGACGGCCTGGTCGGTCGACAACCGCACGGCAGGCTACCGGCTGGTGGGTGAGGACACCAAGGGCGTGCGGATCGAATGCCGCATTCCCGGTTCCGACATAAACCCCTATCTTGCCTGCGCTGCGCAGCTTGCTGCGGGGCTAGCGGGTATCGAGGAAGGGCTTGAGCTGCCAGCTCCGGTTACGGGTGATCTGTATGGCATGAAAGATGTCCCCGAAGTGCCGAACACGCTTCGCGCGGCAACCGAAACCCTCCGCGGGTCGAAGATGCTGCGCAAAGCGATGGGCGATTGGGTTGTTGATCACTATACCCGCGCAGCCGAGGTCGAACAGGAAGAGTTCGACCGCGTCGTTACCGACTGGGAAGTTGCACGGGGCTTTGAAAGGGCGTAGCGCGTGGTTGCCGAAGCGGGTTTTGCCATTAGGTGCCTGCTTGGGCGCTGCCGGCGGGTGTGAGAAAGCCACCCGTCTCACCACAACAAATTACAAAAGACGACTCACGGAGAGTCCGGGCCGTGAGTCCAGATACGCATTTCCGGATATGGACCTGAACAATGACAAAATCCGTGGATCTCATTTCACCCATCGACGGCTCGGTCTATCTGACCCGTGAGGTGCTAAGCCGTGGGGATGCCTTTGCGGCTGCCGAACGGGCGCGGGCAGCGCAACCCGCCTGGGCGGCAAGGCCGCTTCAGGAGCGTATCGATCTCGTTCTCAAGGCGCGGGACATCATCGGTTCGCAAACGGAGCGCATGGCGACCGAACTGGCCCACCAGATGGGCCGTCCCGTCCGCTATGGTGGCGAGTTCGGCGGCTTTTCCGAGCGTGTGACCTATATGGCCGAGGTCGCCGCGGAGAGCCTTGCGCCGATGGTGATCGAAGACAGTGAAGCCTTCACCCGGATGATCAAGCACATTCCCTGGGGGACTGTGCTTGTGGTGGCTCCCTGGAACTATCCCTACATGACGGCGATCAACACGATCGCGCCCGCGCTGATTGCCGGAAACACGGTGATCCTGAAACATGCCCAGCAGACCCTGCAGGTGGGTGAACATCTCGCCGAGGCCTTTCACGCGGCGGGCGTTCCGCAGGATGTGTTCCAGAACGTCGTTCTCGATCATGACAGCACGTCAGCACTGATTGCCGAGCGGCGGATCGATTTCGTCAACTTCACCGGCTCGGTCGGTGGCGGGCAGGCCATGGAACGGGCTGCTGCCGGGACCTTCATTCCGGTTTCGACGGAGCTTGGCGGCAAGGACCCGGGCTATGTGCGGGCCGATGCCGATCTGGAAGCAGCCGTCGATACGCTGATGGACGGTGCGATGTTCAATGCAGGTCAGTGCTGTTGCGGTATCGAGCGCATCTACGTTCATGAGAGCCTGTATGAAGCCTTTGTTGAAAAGTCGGTTGCCTGGGTCAAGGCACAGAAGCTCGGCAATCCGCTCGATGGCGAAACGACGCTCGGGCCGATGGCCAATGTCCGGTTTGCCCGCGAAGTACGTGCGCAAATCGACGAAGCGCTGGCTGATGGGGCTGTGGCGCATATCGAGAAGATGCCGGCGGATGACGGTGGCGCCTATCTGACACCGCAAATCCTGACCGGTGTCACCCACGACATGCGGGTGATGCGCGATGAGAGCTTCGGGCCGGTTGTCGGCATCATGCCGGTAAAGGATGACGAGGAAGCGATTGGCCTGATGAATGACTGCCGCTTCGGTCTTACGGCTTCGATCTGGACCAGTGACAGCGCTGCGGCTGAGGCTATCGGCGACCGGATTGAAACCGGTACGGTTTTCATGAACCGTTGCGACTATCTTGACCCGGCATTGTGCTGGACCGGCTGCAAGGACACCGGTCGCGGTGCCGGTCTCTCGAAACTGGCCTATCAAGCGCTGACCCGCCCGAAATCCTATCATTTGAGGAAACAATAATGACGCTTACCGCCAACTGGTCATACCCCAATGCCATCCGCTTCGGAGCCGGCCGTATTGCCGAACTTCCCGATGCCTGTGCTGCAGCCGGAATAAGAAAACCGCTGCTTGTTACCGACAAGGGGCTAGCGCCACTGCCGATCACGGCGAAGGCGCTCGACATTCTGGAGGCCGCCGGTCTTGGCCGCGCCGTTTTCAGTGAGGTTGATCCAAATCCGAACGAAAAGAACCTCGATGCCGGTCTTGCCGTCTATCGTGAGGGTGGCCATGACGGTGTGATCGCCTTTGGCGGCGGTTCAGGGCTCGATCTCGGCAAGATGGTCGCCTTCATGGCGGGGCAGACGCG